>NZ_JANUXT010000004.1:0-290597 GCF_024814515.1 Corynebacterium sp. ES2775-CONJ
GTGCTTGTGCGCATCCCCTCCCCCTTTTTTTGTGTGTGTGGGGTGTGTGTGGGGGTTGGGGTAGTCTGGGGTGGGTAGGCTTTGTAGTGTTTGAGGGAAGAGGAACCAAATGCAAACCACCCCAGCTTCTCCTAGGAGCTAGATCTTCAAGTTAAGGACTACTCGTTTTCTCCTCAAGCTGCTGTCTACCTCAGAACCGAATTGCTGCTCCGCCGGCACAGATTAAGTAGTACGGACGGAACTTAAGTGCCGAAGAGGCACTGGTCTAAGTGATTATTCACCCACGTGGTTCGCTAGAGTCCTAAAGCCCTAGATTGACTTGTTATCCCCGGTACTCCTTCGCCCTGGGTACTCCCTTGTAGCCGTCGGCGCTCTTTGTTATTTCTCTAGTTGCATATTATCCGCGCAGGTATCTTGTGCCCAAGCATCGTGGACGCGGTGTCGTTGGTGGAGAAAATCAGGCTCCAAGTTCGTGCGGGTGTGAATGAGTCCCTCTGATATCTGCTTTAAGAAAGGTGTCGTGCTGGCCCCCTCTGTGGCTGAGGCTCTCACTGATCAATGTGCGTGTATTCGGCTCATAAACCCACCGAGGTAAGTGGAGCAGCAATGCCTGTCGCGTACCTGGAATAGATATCTATTCACCGCTTCACCCGTGCCCCTGCGGCGGTTTTTGGGTTTTCTTACCCTGATTTGGGGTAATTTAATGCGGCTGACAGGTTTCTCCAAGGGTTTTCTCAGGTTCGCACACAAGTAGTGCTATATTCACTATGACTAAACAGTGTTTAGGCGACGACTTATCTACACTCTCCCCGAAGCCGAAAGGTACCATCGTGAAGCTTAATCAAAAGGTTATCCGTGCAGCTATTGCTGGCGCAACCTCTATTGCTATGATCACCTGCGCCACCCCTGCCGTGCATGCCCAAACCACCTCCTCGCTCGCAGCCGATTCAGCTCTTAGCATTATTCTCTATATTTTCAGCTCCGTAGTAGGATTCGGTCTCTTCTACGCCTTCTGGGGTTCCGTCTTCAACTTCGCATTAGCCCAAGGCTGGGTTCACGGGCAGCAGCCAGCCCCAGGTCTCCCTACCTTCCGCTAAATCGCGAGATTACGTGTTATAAAGGGCTTGGTCTAAGCAATCCAAGCCCTTTTTTGCTACCACACCCTCGGTGATCGAAAGCGTCGCTCTCTAGACGTGAGTGGATCGATAAAACGCAACTCCCGGGCCGTTAGATGCATAGGGACGGAGAAATCTTCCTCATCCTCGGGCAGAACCGTTGGGTACGCTGGATCGCCTAGAATAGGAATACCCGCCGCCAGCATCTGTAAACGCAGTTGATGGGTCTTTCCCGTCTGGGGACGCAATTCATAGATGGCCTGGGGAGCCAAAGTAGCTCCATGTATTTTCTTTAATTCAGCCATTCGCGCTTTATCGCACGGGGTCACAGACGAGACGGTGGTGAAGGAATTAGGCTCACCATCGAGAATGCGTCCCTGCACTATTCCGGGTGTCTTTTCCAAGTGGTGGGCCCACTGGGCGCCCGGGGGAATCTCGGTATACTCGGCCGTCGCCTCGTAAATCTTAGTGGCCGCACGGGTAGCAAAAAGGTTTTGATACGGAAAGCGCATCTCCTTCTTCTTAGTAAAAATCAGTACTCCACTTGTGTGCCGATCGAGGCGGTGAGCTGGAGCGAGATCGGGATTGCCGCAGCGGCGACGGAGTTTAACTGTTGCCGACTGGCTGATGTGACGCCCCCGTGGCATCGTAGATAAAAATGGGGGCTTATCCACGACGAGCAGATTTTCATCTTCGTCGATAATGTTGATCTCATAAGGAATCTCTTTTTCCTCTGCAGGCATGCGGTAGAACCAAATATCCTCACCAGCTTTAAGCGTGGACGACGCCGAAAGCTCTCGATCTCGAGGCCACAGACCGAGGCGAATATTCCCGCTCTGGAATTCTTTGAGTAGGTTCTCGCGGGTATCTTCCGGGTGTCGGTACCGTTGCGTGCTCTTAAGATGCCATACAAAATCGAAGGCGGTCATGCCGTGGGCGCTATCTGGTACGCGGGCGCGGGACGGATTGAGCCCATCGCGGATCTCTAAAGGGGGACGAGGCCTTTGTGCCCGAGGGCGCCTGATTGACTCCATAATATTCCATGCTACAAAGCAAGAAGGCTCAGCGGGAAAATTGGTGACCATCTCTTGGCTCGCGGTATCCTATCCATCGTGGCGTAACGTCGTTGACCCACGCCCGATAGTTTTATTGTCAGGACTATGTGAGGAGATTTTTTATGGATATGAACGCGCTCTTGGAACCATTGATGAAATTTCTAGCTACCGATATAGGCAAGATCATAGAGACGATTGTGAAAGTCTTCTATGCGGTCTTCTATCCGGCTAATGCCCCAGCGGCAACATTGGACAAAATTGATGCTGTGACCGACGCTGCCTCCACTCTCATCGATTCTGTGCGCCGCTAAAGTAGTGGCTGGGCTCACAACTGAAGGCTAGGTGTGACGAGTACACTGGAGTGTAGAAATAAGGAAACAATAAGAGCTTTGTTGTTTCAACCCAGTGCACATAGGAGAAGCGCCCCATGTCCCGAGAAAATATTGTTGTCGTCGCCGTTGATGGCTCCCCAGCCGCTGATAATGCGGTGCGCTGGGCGGCTAATACTGCTCACAAGCGGGGGGTAGCGCTGAAAATTGCAGCGAGCTACACCATGCCGCAGTTTTTGTACTCCGACGGTATCATGCCCCTACAGGAGCTCTACGATGATCTCCAACAAGAGACCATGGAGATCATCGAGCGGGCAAAATCCCTAGCTTTAGAGGTCGCACCGGATCTCCATATAGGGTACACCCTCGCGGAGGGTACCCCCATCGATATGCTGCTTGAACTCAGTGAAACCGTGACCATGATCGTGATGGGTTCACGTGGTCTTGGCGGCCTGTCGGGGATGGTAATGGGATCAGTGTCGGCAGCCGTCGTTTCTCATGCGCATTGCCCCGTCGTCGTCGTCCGTGAAGACAACGAAGTTAATGAAACAACCAAATACGGGCCGATCGTCGTGGGCGTCGATGGTTCAGATGTCTCTCAAAAAGCCGTTGAATTCGCCTTCCGTGAAGCTGCAGCCCGGGGAACGCGCATTATCGCCGTGCATACGTGGATGGATATGCAGGTCCAGGCCTCACTCGCTGGTTTGGCTGCGGCGCAGCGCGAGTGGGCGACGGTCGAGGAACGCCAGATCCAAGAAGTACAGTCAGATCTGGAGCCATTCTTAAGCACATATCCCGATGTGGCTGTGGAGATGGTCATTACTCGCGATCGCCCAGTAAGGGCGTTGGTTGACTCAGCCGAGAATGCGCAATTGCTCGTCGTAGGCTCACATGGGCGCGGTGGTTTCCGGGGCATGTTACTGGGCTCTACCTCTCGGGCGCTTTTGCAAAGTTCGCCCTGCCCCATGGTCGTTGTGCGCCCGGCGAGCTCCTAGGTTTTCGTTATCGGATCGTTGTCGTTTTTCTGCAGATTCCCCGCTATAGTGGTAAGAGGAGATTATAAGAAAAAGCTAAGAGATATCTGCGCTTTGCTCCGAATTTACGATCATATATAACCTATAAGGAGATTTATTCATGCTTGGCCTCGGTTTCTTCGGCTGGATCATCATTGGCGGACTAGCTGGCTGGATCGCTTCGAAAATAAAGGGTACTGATGCTAGCCAAGGTGTTGGCCTCAATATCGTTGTTGGTGTCGTTGGCGGCCTCCTAGGTGGTTGGATCTTGCAGCTGTTCAACTTCGATGTATCCGGTGGCGGCCTCATCTTTAGCTTTGTAACCTGCCTTCTGGGTGCTGTTATCCTGCTCAGCATCCTGCAGTTAATCATGAAGAACAAATAAAGTTCTGCAAAATAAGCGGCACTCCCTTACTGGGAGTGCCGCTTTTTGCTGCGCGAAAGAAATAGGCTTTCTATACTTAATAGACTAGTCTGTTCATTGAAAGAATCCAGATCGTCACAGAAGGAGTGTCATGGCTGCAGGGAAGAAGCAGGTCTCATCGACTGCGAAGGATCGACGCAGTCAGCGCCCCACCCCGCGGCAACGCCTCCTCGAGAGCGCCCGATCACTTTTTACCACTGAAGGCATCAGGGTTATCGGTATCGACCGTGTGCTGCGTGAAGCAGATGTGGCTAAAGCCTCGCTTTACTCACTATTCGGATCCAAAGATAATCTCGTGATCGCATATCTAAAATCCCTCGATAATGATTATCGCGAAGAGATGACTTCCTATCTAGCGGTTTATGACCTCCTCGACCGCAAAATACTTACCTTCTTTGATCAAGCCATCGATGGAGCAGAGGCGAATGAGTTCCGAGGTTCTCATTTTCATAACGCTGCCACCGAATTTCCGCGTCCTGATACTGAGGCCGAGCACGGCATCATTGAGGCGGTACGAGATCACTTCCAGTGGCGCGAGCAAACGCTGACGAGTCTTCTCAACTCCATGAACGGCTATCCCAGCAATAGCCAAGCCCAGCAGTTACTTCTGCTTCTCGACGGCGGATTGCAGGCCGCGCGGATTAGTCGCAGTACGGAGCCTTTATATCGTGCCCGTGAGGTAGCAGTGCAGTTACTTAGTGCTCCTCCTGCTGATTACGCAATCTAGCTTCCCGGCGTGCCTGGATGCGTTTGGTCTTCAGTTCTTTCCGCTTCAGCTTCCTCTCTTTGCGCGCAGCTTTTTGTTCGCGGAAATAATTATTCGCTTGGCTGAGAGCCTCAGCGTGTCTGGTGTATTTCCACGGTGCCACGATGAAGCCAACTAATGCTAATCTTCTTCTCCAGCGCATCCGGCGGCGGATACGCTGTCGTTCTAAACGTTCTTCCCTCTTAGTGTACTGATGCTGCTTAACGTCTTCTCCATAAGGCATGACCCGATAGAGGATGAGGTAGATGGTGGCATTTTGAACGAGGGTCCATAGGTTATTAGCACCCCAGTACATAGCGATAGCGGCCGGGATCGGGCCCGTGACCCCTGCCTGCAAGAGTAGCAGCGGAACCAGCGGAATAGCCCAGGCCATCCACTTTAGTAAAACCTCAGCCACCCGTGACTCATGATCCATGGCAAAGCGGTTGCGCACAGTGGAAATCGTGAGGTTGATGGAGGTAATGATACCGGCGACTAAGATGAGTGGCACGTTGAATTGGATCACCGCCTCGTATGTTGTCTCTAGTCTTTGTAATTGTTCTGAAGACATCGATATATAAGCAGGCAGCGCCACATCTCCGTAGCGGGCACTCAAAAAACTGGAAACATCATTACTCGTTAGCCATCCAATGGGCTGATGAAGCTGGGAGTCCAGCCCCTCCTTGGGTCGCGCCATTCTGAGGAGTACCTGGTAAAGGCCAATGAAGAAGGGAATCTGAATAAGCGGTGGGATGCAACCAGCGGCGTTCGTATATCCTAGCTCCTTCTGGATTTCCCTTTCGCGCCGTGCCATTTCTTTGAGTTTGGCGGGGTCCACTTCATCCTCGTATTCGGCGTGCAAGGCGACGATACGCGGGCGCATAATCGTACTAATACGACCTGATTTAAGGATGAACCACTGGGTGGGGGCGATGAGAGCACGTACCACTACAATCAACCCAAAAATTGAGAATACCCAGGCTTGGGAGTCGGTGAAACCGACGACCGTGTGGAGGAAATAATGCCAAAATTTCATCACAGCGGAAACAGGGTAGATGAATATCTCAAGCAATTGGTTATCCTTATAGTAAAGCTTAAAAACCGTGAGCCTATCCTATGCCAGCGTAGTGGGCAATCGTGTCACACTGTTAGAATGAGTGCTTGATATGGGGCTCTGATTGGAAAACGAGGCTAGAGGATGACTCATGCACAGCGGCATCACCCACGGCTAACGGCTCTTGGGGTTATCGGTGAGCTCTTTCTGACGGTCGGTATCTTGATTCTCCTCTTCGCCGTTTATGAATCGTTTTGGACCAATATCGAATCAGCTAAACTCCAGGCTGAGGCTAATACTGAGTTAAACGATACCTGGAACTCAGCGGCCGAGAGGGTCAATCCGAGGCAAAAGCTCCGCCCCGAACTGGGTACCGCCTTCGCTAAAATGCATATCCCCAGTTTCGGCTCGGATTTTTCTTTTGCCATCATCGAAGGCACCGATGATGCCTCACTTCTTGCGGGTCCCGGCCATTATGCAGATACTCAGATGCCGGGTCAACCAGGCAATTTTGCGGTTGCGGGACACCGAGTGGGTAAGGGTGCGCCGTTTAACGATCTTGGGGCCCTGCGCAGTTGCGATGCCATTGTTATTGAGACAGCTGATGCGTGGAATACCTATCGCGTCGCCCCCATGGCAGCCGATCCGGATCAGCGTCGGCAGGAGGCCGCACACTGCTTGAACCCGGAGCAAGTCGACCGCCTAGCACAGGGCGATTACCAAGATCTTCGCGGTCGCTTCATTACTGTTCCTTCAGACGTATCCACTATCGGCGCTCGCCCTGGGATCATTGGGCAAGAAGCCACGTCAGACATGGAGCCGGTTCTCACTCTCACCACCTGCCACCCGCAATTTTCCAATGCTGAGCGCATGATTGTGCACGCTATGCTCGCAGATTCCCATCCGAAGGATGGCTCCTATATCCCGCCAATTCTGGAAGGACGGTAATTAATGTACGCGTTATTGTGGGAATTGTTGCCTGGGCCTCGGTGGTTCAAATTCTTTATAGTGCTGGCGTTGCTTATCGCGGTATTTTTCCTGCTCATGAATGTTGTCTTCCCATGGATCTCGAGCCAGCTCCCGTATAACGACGTCGCGGTTTAGAGTGCGAGTTGGCGGATGACCTCCTCAGCTATGAGTTCCGCCTTCACTGATTGCGGCTGATTGGTTCTCACTACAAGGGCGATGCTTCCTTTTTGTACTGCGTAGACGGCTCCTTCGGGGCCTCCTCCACGTCCACCCGACCATCCATCGGTAGTATCCACGGGCTCGGTGTCGGCGATCGGTGCGGCGATGTCAACCACCTCAATGGCTTGGTCTACGGTGGGCATATGCCGCACCACAATACTTGCCTGAGGTTCAGGTGGGTAGGACCAATACACACATGCTGGGGTGACAAATCGTGAATCCACCCCCATCGAGGTGACCTTTTGTCCATTGGTTCGTGCTAACCATTCAGTATCGAGATAGGGGCAGGGGTCCTGAGCTTCTCGAGGTACCTCAGGGTGAGCATCGGGGGCGAGACCGTCGCTAGGAAACTCACCAGGCATCTCATTCGGCATCTCGGCCGCTTGAGTTGATAACTGGGGTTCCCTAGCCGGTTGCGCGGTACAGGCTGTGATGAATAATGCCGGAGCAAGCAGCGTTGCGAGCATTTTTGGGCCAGGTAAAGTCAAGTTCATGAAGCCTAGCTTAGAGCCCGCCCCGATACCTGCGAAAAAAACAGGGGATCTCACTAATATCCCTATCGGAGATGTGGCCACCTACGATTCTCAACCAGGTGCTGCCGCCTATCGACGTGCCATGACCGTGATCACCGCACTCTTGCTCGCCGTGGCCCTTGTCGGCGCGGCGAGACTTCATCGAGATGAGGCAGTTATCGCGGTGCTACTGTGCACGGCTTTTGGCTTTGCTTATGCACTATCCGTCACACGTGCTCATGACCGATTAAGGTGGAAACTGTTTTGGGTTAGCTTCCTTACACTCATCTGGGTAGTGATGCTGCCGGTCATTCCCGTCAGTGTATATCTGGTTTTTCCGCTTTTCTTCCTCTACCTACGGGTGCTGCCTGATTACCGGGGCATCGTTGCCGTTATTGGGGCAACAGCGGTGGCAATTTTGAGTTATCGTGCCAATCTCACCTTCGGAGCTGTGATGGGCCCGGCGGTTTCAGCGCTAGTGGTCATAGGCATTCATTTGGCTTTTCAAGCTCTCTGGCGCGGTGCTCGGGAGCGTGAAGCTCTTATCGCTGAGCTCATGGCTACCCGTAATCAGTTGGCCGAAACGGAACGGGCGGCGGGTATCGCGGAGGAGCGTCAACGCATTGCGCACGAAATTCACGACACGTTGGCACAGGGACTTTCGAGTATTCAAATGCTCTTAAATGTGGCGGAGCGAGAGGTCAAGCGTTCGTCGATCAGCCAGCACGAGCAATTAAAGCCCTTAGAATATATGCGCTTGGCGCGGCAGACCGCTGCCGATAACCTCCAAGAGGCTAGGGCTATGATCGCTGCCCTTCAGCCGGCTGCACTGAGTAAAACATCTCTTGAAGGGGCACTTAACCGAGTGGCGGAAGCGTTTGTGGGACCAGAATTTTCTATCCATATTGATGGTGAGGAGCGGCAATTACCCATGAAGGTGGAGGCGGCACTCTTGCGGATCGCGCAGGGGGCAATGGGCAATGTGGCCAAGCATGCTCACGCCACGCGATGCGCGGTGACATTAAGCTATTCCGAGGAGGAAGTGCGCCTTGATATTGTCGATGATGGCAGCGGATTTGATCCCAATGAGCTGGCTGATAGGCCTGTGGGACTCGGTCATATTGGAGTCAATGCGATGCGCCAGCGCGCTAAGGAGCTCGGAGGTTCGGTGAGCGTGGAGTCGGCACCTGGCCGCGGAACGGCGGTCAGCGTGGGGATACCGGTGAGCTAGGCTAAGATTTTTAAATCTTCTATACTAAAGGTTACCTGTCTTCTTCTTCGAAAGGCTTCAATATGATTCGCGTTCTCCTTGCCGACGATCACGAAATAGTGCGCCTCGGTCTGCGAGCCGTCTTAGAAGGAGCCGACGATATCGAAGTGATCGGTGAGGTGGCCACAGCGGAGGCTGCCATTGCTGCCGCGCAGGCTGGCGGTATCGATGTGATTCTGATGGATTTGCGCTTCGGAGCTGGTGTGGAAGGTACTCGGCTGGCAACGGGCGCCGATGCGGCCGCAGAAATCAAACGCACAATGAAGAACCCGCCACACGTATTGGTAGTAACTAATTATGATACCGACGCCGATATCTTAGGTGCCATTGAAGCGGGAGCCTTAGGCTACCTCTTAAAAGATGCCCCGCCTGAGGAATTAATCGCCGCCGTACGTTCCGCAGCAGAGGGGGATTCCACTCTTTCGCCAACGGTGGCCAATCGCCTGATGACACGAGTACGTACTCCTCGCACATCGCTGACTCCACGCGAACTGGAAGTGCTGAAATTAGTAGCTTCTGGATCCTCTAACCGCGATATTGGGCAAATCCTCTTGCTCTCGGAGGCCACGGTCAAGAGCCATCTTGTGCATATCTATGACAAATTAGGAGTGCGTTCTCGCACCTCTGCAGTAGCAGCTGCTCGTGAACAAGGCGTGCTATGAGGGGCGTATAATTCGCGCGATATCTGTCTGGGATATGGGTGCGAAGTCGGGGCAGGCTTCTACGCACACGCATATTTGGAGAGTTCCTTGAGCTGAGTAGCTTAGCGGCTCGGTGGCATGTGTATGGCCGTGGATAAGGGGTGTGCCTAAATCCTTTAGTCGCCACTGATTGAGCCGATCGGACTCTCGGCTATCAGCATCGTAGGGGAAGTGAGACAGCAGTACTGGCTGCTTCGCGATGCTCACGAGATTGCTGGTGTGAATGCTGTCGTAGACGTTGGTAAACCGTCGTTGTTCTCGGATTGAGTGCGGGCGCATAGGATGAGCGCTATCGTGATTGCCGAGCACACCGTGAAGATGGACGAGTGTTTGCTTTTTGTGCAGCATGGTATTGCGGAAGTGAGCTAGAGTTTCGAGGGCTCTATCTTCCGCAGACATGGGGCCACAGGAATGATCGCCCAAAATCCACATATTTATCTCGCGATTCGCGGGAAGTGCGGTAATCCATGCGGTGATCAGTTGCTCGTCGTGCAGGTGGGGGCTGGCAAAGCCTCGTAGCTCAGAGACGAGACTGTGACCGAAGTGGGGATCGGAGATAAAGAAGTTCTGCATATGGTGTGCTCACAGAAAAGAGCTTAAACTCCCCCGTGGGCTGCGAGATAATCGGAGATGATCTCCTGGGAGATCTTGCCCCGCTCAGCAACGTGCAGGCCGCGGGCCTGAGCCCACTCGCGAACCTTCTTGGCGTCGTATTTCGCTGTTGCGCCAGCGGGGGAACTATCTTTGCGTGCTTTAGGAATGAAGTCTGCAATACATTGCTCAAAGAGCTCGCGGTTCTTCTTAGACACGTCCATTACGTAGCTAGATCCGTCCACGCTGAAGCGAATGACATGCACTTCATTTTCGCTAAGAATCGAGCCATCGAAGTCGTCAGTTATTTGAGTAATCTCTCGGCGCGCCATGATTTCTCCTTCATAGAAAGCTGTCTAGAGCATTAGAATAAATATTTTTAATGACCACAATTACCAGTATGTCCTTGCCATTAAGAAGACAATGAACTACCCAATGAAGGTATTAACTGTAGGCCTTAAATATTTAACTATCACATGTTATATCTCTCTACGCCAACTCTAGCCGAACTTAATCATGCGGGTGGTATTCGAGAACCTACGGTTTCGATCATCGACGCATGCTCTATAATCTGGCGGCTATCAGCAGTAAAAGATTAACCCGCACATATATAAGAAATAGCGCTCACCATAGCCTCTTAAAATCCCTAAAATTTAACAGTTTATCAATACTCCCACTAAAGACCCTGCTCGATGGTGGAGAAAACTAGGAAGTAGTATTGATAGTAAAATAAAATTCCCCTCAACCCGGCGGTATGTGACCGATAAGTTAAGGGGATTTGAAGCTCGACGTGGTGCTAAACGATATTCTTTAAAAGTTCTTTATTGACTTTGTCAATATCGTTTTCAATAGAGCGGTGGGCTCGTGAGCGCGGCTCGGGAGTCATCAACTCGGCATTATGAACTGCCGCATTGAGCTCATCCAAGCGCTCGTTAATATCGTGCTGCAAGCCTGCCGGGATCTTGAACTGCTCAGCAGCTTTACGAACTTGAGCAATCTTCGCACGTAGTTCAGCACCGTGCCCGGAGAATTCCGCGAGATCTTCGACTTTTACACCCAGTTGGCGAGCGCGATTCTCGGAACTCTTGTCCCGCAATGCTACGATCCCACGGTAGATAACCGGCAAAGCAAAGGGGGCAAGCGCCCGCAATGCGGTGGCGTAGCGGAGTACCTTTTTGGCATTGAAGCGTCCCTCTTTAAGCTGGTCGAGCTTGAGCTTCGCCATCTTCTCATGATGCTTATCGCGCTTTTTTAAGGTCTTCTGCTCCATTTTGAGCAGGTTCTTCTCCTCGCGCGCAAGACGCTTGTGGAGACGCTTCTTCATCTTCGCAGAGGTCTTGACCTCGGCGCGAGCGCGCGCCTTGGCTACCTTGAGTTCAGCCTTGCGCTGTGCACGTTTTTTGAACAGGGATCTGAATAAGCCCATCGGTAATCCTTTAAATCCTCAGTGATTCTTAAAAATTCTTGTCGATTCCACACTACCTTGCTTCCTGCCTTAGGCTAGTTTAATTGTGGAGATTGCAGCGAATAAGCCCCTCTGGCGCCCCCATGATCTAGTGGGTTGCCGCTATCGGCGACGCCAAAAAACCTCCCACCCCGATTGGGAAGCCACCGCGGCTGCGAAGGCGCGAGCACTGCGTCTGGACTATGCCAGAGCCGACGTACTCGCGCTACTGCCTACCCGCCCTCAGATTGCTGATAATAAATACTTCACCCGCATCGACCTCGTAGACGATGAAGAGACCCGCTGGTTTTCAACCCTCGAGGCCCTCGCCTCTCAGGCGACCCTCATCACCGGTGCCTATCTCACCACCGTAGTGGCGGGCAGGGAATTTGGAGTGGAAGTCGATGCCCTCGTGCGCCATGGCGATGCCTATATGCCATTGATTGTGAGTAATCACCGCGTTGCTCGCAAGGCACATAATAAACTCGTCAAAACAATTGACACCCGCCGAATTGGGTTGGGTCTTCCCCATACACAAGCGTATAAATTAAAGCCGCATTCAACGGACTCCTACCAATTAGCGCTGGCTGCACGGGCTCTTGATGATCTCGGACTCGATATCGCCCGCGGTATCATCATCGGTCAGAACCGCACCTTAGGTTTTATTGTGAATACCGAGCTGTTCCAGCAAGGCCTCGACCACGCTCTCGCCCAACCGATACCGCAATCGGCGCATCGCGTTAAGGAATGTGGCGGATGTCGTTTCTGGCGGCTATGCCATACAGAATTAACGCACCGAGACGATATCTCACTAGTGTTCTCTGGCGATAAAGGACGCCGCTTTAAAGAAGCAGGTATCACCACGGTCACCGGACTCATTAACGCCCAGCCAACAAGCGTGGATGGGCAAATCGCTCAGTGCTGGCAGCGCGGTGAAGCTCTGATGAAAAAAGTGCCTGTCACATCTGCACCGCGTTTCGACGTTGAGATAGACATCGACGTCGAAGCGTACCTCGATCAGGGAGCATATCTCTGGGGTGCGTTCGACGGTGATGAATACCGCCCCTTTGTCACGTGGGAAGACCTCGGAGGGGTAGCAGAGGCCAAAAATTTTGCTCATTTCTGGCAATGGTTACAAGGCAGGCGTGAGCACGCTCAGTCGCAAGGCTTAAGTGTTGGGGTATTCTGCTATTCCCAACACGGTGAAAATCACTGGCTGCGCTCCAGTGCGACACGCTTCTATCCCGCTTATCATAAGGAAATCCCCGGGCTCCCTAGCCCAGCGGAAGTTGAGGCTTTTATCGATTCCCACGAATGGATCGACATCTTTGCCCTCGTCCGAGCCCAATTCGAGGGAACCGCAGGGCTCGGACTCAAAGTGGTGGCACCAATAACTGGCTACCACTGGCAGGTACCAGATCTTGATGGGGAGGGTTCAGTCAACCTTTACCTTGAGGCTATAGGAGTCGCTGCCTTAGCGCCCGCTTCTGATACTGCTAAGGCCGCACTGCTGAGTTATAACGGCGACGATTGTCGAGCCACCGCCGCAGTGCGTGAATTCCTCCACCGCGGCGCGCCGGGTATTCCTGGGCTACGTTTAGGGGAACTTGAAAGTTAAGACCATTTAGGACTCAAGCGAGCAGGCCACCCCAGTCGAGTGATGGGGGCAATAGCCGGAAGGATTCTTTGCGAGGTATTGCTGGTGCTCGTCCTCGGCGAAGAAGAAAGTAGCCGCTGGAGTGCTCGTTAGCGGCTTGATTTCAGTAGTAACATCCCCATATCCAGCTGCTTTTAATCGCACAGCATAGGCTTCGACAATCTCGCGGGCCCGTGCTGCCTGTTCAGGGGTGCGCGTATAAATAGCAGAACGATACTGGGTTCCCACATCATTGCCCTGGCGGAATCCTTGCGTGGGGTCGTGGGCTTCCATCGCTTTCACTATGATGTCATCGAAACTAACAACAGCGGGATCGAAAACCACCTGGACCACCTCGGTGTGGTTCGTTCTCCCTGTGCATACCTCCCGGTAAGTGGGGTGAGTGCTCACACCGCCGGCGTAGCCTACCGCGGTTGATACCACGCCAGGGGTTTCCCAAAATAATTTTTCTGCACCCCAGAAGCACCCCAGTGCCACATAGACAACCTCTTGAGTATCCTGCCATGTGCCCGTAATTGGGGTATGCAGAACATAGTGTTGTTTGGGATTCGGTAGAACGGGGTGATTGCCACCCTTTAAGGCCGTCTCTTCTGCGACGAGGGACTGTGGCTTAGAAAAAAGAAAACCCATAGTGATACTCCTTGTGACTTCATATTTGGCGAAAGCTTCGATGGAGGGTACCCGAGCTGTTGGCAGCGGCATCTGATTGAGGTTAATCCTAGCGGTAATTGAACAAGCGACGTGCAGGGGGCAGATAGGGGCACGGAGCTGAGGATAAGTCCACCCTTAGAAGCGCAGGTTATGCGGAGATAACTTATTAAGCTATTGCGCAAATTTAATTTTTGCCTATCATTGAGCATAAGAGTTGCGAAGCTCACACTAAGAAATTAACCCCCTATGAAAGGATCCCATTTCACATGGCACAGTACACCCTTCCCGAACTAGATTACGCCTACGACGCTCTCGAGCCTCATATCAGCGCCGAGATTATGGAATTGCACCACTCCAAGCACCATGCTGGTTATGTAGCTGGTGCCAATGCGGCGCTAGAGAAGATGGAGGCCGCTCGCGAGAATGGCACCATTGATTCTGTAGTAACCGGCCTGTCGAAGGATCTTGCCTTCCACCTCGGCGGCCACACTAACCACTGCCTCTTCTGGAAGAACCTGTCCCCCAATGGTGGTGGCACTCCTAGTGGTAAAGTTGCTGAGCTCATCGACCGCGACTTTGGTTCTTTCGATAAATTCAAGGCTCATTTTGCTGCTGTGGCTCTTGGCATCCAGGGCTCTGGCTGGGCTGTGCTTGCTTATGACCGCATCGGTGACCGCCTGATTGTGGAACAGATTGAGGATCACCAGAATAATTACCCGCACCAAGCTGCTCCTTTATTACTTCTTGATATGTGGGAGCACTCCTTCTATCTGCAGTACAAGAATGTAAAGGCCGACTACGTTAAGGCCGCATGGAATGTATATAACTGGGACGAAGTAAATGCTCGCTTGGAAGCTGCCCTATAGGAAGCCACTGAACTTAGGTGACCTAAGTAGCAAGCAGTAGGCAATTAAACCCCTGCTAGCTAACCCCATTGAACGAATAAGTGTGGGTTTGCTAGCAGGGGTTTTGTCTATCTATGGATAAGGATTAAAGATTCTTCTGAGAAACGCCCCTGATAGATTCTCTTCCCGCTTGAGAGTAGCCCTGGTGGCGGATCGCTAAAAGGTTGAACTGTGATGAGCCTCGTTGATCGCTGTCGCATCTTAATATGAGTTTCAATAGGTGCGGGAAGTACCATTCGCGGCAATCTAGGAGCGTCACCGAGTGAAGAGGATACGTATTCCATCCGTAGTTCGCCCGGTCGATATCGGGGCCGTTGCAGTTGAGAGATGACAACGTAATTCTGCCAAAGATACATAAAAACTAAACCCCCTTGTACAGCAAGGGGGTTTAATCGTCGGGATAACAAGATTTGAACTTGCGACCCCTTCGTCCCGAACGAAGTGCGCTACCAAGCTGCGCTATATCCCGGTGGCGTGTCGATAACTACCGAACAACCATCAACAGATGTTAGTCCTCTTATAGCGACATTTCAAGCGCCCTATTTTAGAAGATAGAAACGGTAACCTAGCTCGACTTTTCGGTAATTTTTAGCAGAGTAGCTGAGGGGCGACAGAAGAGACGTATAGGGGCAAATTTGCTAGTTCCTAGACCCTTGGACACATACATCGCCATGTGTTTAAACTGGTGCAAACCTTTGGCCCGCGCTCGATCAATACCGCAATTAGTTACCAAGCTTATAGATCCAGGCAAGCAAATTTGTCCGCCGTGAGTGTGCCCAGAAAGGGAAAGCTGGTAACCGTCAGCAGCAAAACGGGCGAGTACCCGCGGCTCGGGACAATGCACTAAGGCAAGACTCATATCGGCCTGAGGATTAGGCGCTCCCGCGATGCTCTCATAGTCGTCTAAATCGTGGTGAGGGTCGTCGACCCCAGAGGCCGCTACTTTGAGGCCGCTAACCTTAAATTCGTGCCTTTGATGTGTGGCATCTCGCCAACCATGCTCTAAAAATACTGCGCGCATATCTTTCCACGGTAGTTCTACACGTGATACTTTTCGCTTCCTGCCAACCAGATAAAGAAAAGGATTGACTGGCTTGGGTCCAAAGTAATCATTGGATCCAAAGACGAAGAGTCCGGGAAAAGCGAACAAAGGTTGAATAGCGGCAAGCAGGCTCGGGATTGCATGGAGATCGGAGAGATTATCGCCAGTGTTGACCACTAGATCGGGCTTGAGTCGCGCCAGATCTGCAATCCACTCCTGCTTCTTCTTTTGCCCTGGCACCATATGAATATCCGAGATGTGCAAAATTCTAAAAGCTTCACGTGATCTAAGGGTGCCGGGCGAAAGGAGTGGTACCTCGACTTCTTCGAGTTCGAAGCGTTCACACTCTTTATAGCCCCACCAGAGTGCTGCGGTACCAGCTATAGCTCCCAGACTACCGATTTTCAGAAGCTGAGATGCCCAACGCGGGCATGAAGATGTGAAATCCTTGTTCATCCTTTAGACCTTACCTGCTTCAGCGCACAGGTAGCTCTATGAGGATGCGATCCGAGTAGAATGGAGACACTATGAGTGAACTGAAGCTAAAAATTCGAGACGATATCAAAGTTGCTATGAAGGCGCGAGAAAAAGAGCGCACCGGAGCTCTCAGAATGCTGCTCGCTGCCATACAGGTTGAAGAAACCTCTGGCACAAAGCACGAATTGAAAGACCAAGAAATTCTCAAGGTAATAGCACGTGAAATTAAAAAACGGAAGGAGTCTGCTGAAGTCTATGCCGCCAATGGGCGTCAAGAATTGGCCGATCAGGAGCTCCTTGAGGCCGCTGTCCTCAACGAGTACCTCCCGCAGCAGCTTTCTGATGATGAAATCCAAGCCCTAGTAGCCCAAACCATCGAAGAGCTACACGGCGAAGGACTTGAGATCAATATGAAGAGCATGGGTCAGATTATGAAGGTCGTTACCGAACGAGCCGCCGGCATTGCGGACGGCAAACGCTTATCCACCGCGGTCCGAGCTGCGTTGCAGTAACAAGGAGTGGGGCCGATAACGGCCCCACTTTTTATGGCGATTGCAGAAGATCGCGAATCTGGTTGGTTAATTCCTCCACGTCCGAACGAAATTGATCTTCTTCATTAAAGGCGGTTCTTGGTTGCGGTTGAGTCTGATTAACCGCTGGTGGTGGGGGAGGGGCAGAACCATCCGAAACGAAGAGAATGATAGTACTCCCTTTCTTGAGTGGGAGATCGGCACTGGCGCGGACGATCGTTCCCTTCTCGGCACCGTTGCCGGCCACGATCTGTTGTAATACGTTGAATTTCCTGGCCACCAGTTCTCTTTTAACATCGCCGTATTTGCGACCAATATATTCCTGACCGAAGGTGGCTGAGGTACCAGCATTGAACCGCGGATTATATTCCGGTAACCCTCCCTCGAAGGCATTGAGGCGAGAAGCTGCCGCAAACCAGGTGCGTGCAGGTTCAGAACCGCCAAAGAGATTGCCGTCGGGGCACTGACGCACTGGTACGGTGCACAATGGTGTAATCGTGGTGCCATCGTTGTAGATATAAGGAGCTGCAGCAAAGCGGTCGTTATATCCTAGAAAAGCCGCCGATTGATGGGACTCGGTCGTTCCTGTTTTGGCCGCAATAGGAGCATTCCAGCCTGCGCCCCGCGCAGCATCAGCTGCCGTGCCCTTCGTAGCATCAAGACTTAAGCCAGCGCTTAAGGCCTTGGCCACTTCGGGGGCAAGGGCTTCGTCACACGCGGGTTTATCAATAAATACCTCGCGCCCGAAGCGATCGAGTACACGATTAACCGGTGTGGGTTCACACCACACTCCTTCGGAGGCGAGCGTTGCTGCCACATTTGACAGTTCAAGAGGGTTTACTGCTACCGGCCCAAGCGTGAATGATCCTAGATTATGATCTTTCATATAATCAGCGATGGAGTTATCAACATCGAAGGTCTGGGGCTGGGTATATGAACGGAGACCTAATTTTACGGCCATGTCCACTACCTCAGGCACGCCCACATCCTCGATAAGGCTCACAAAGGTGGTATTGGGCGACTGCGCTAAGGTATCGCGCAGGCTCATGGTGGGGGCATAGACGCCGGCATTTTCCACACAGTATTTGCCTGGTGGACAGTTCTTTGCTCCCCCTTCGCCCATGCCGGACACCTCTATACGTGGGGGAACGTCGAGCTGGGTATCGAGGCCATAGCCCTGTTCGAGAGCGACGGCGGCGGTGAAGAGCTTAAAGACCGACCCGGCGCCGCTACCTACTAAGGTGGCGGGCTGATTGAGAACAGTCTGACCAGCTTCGAGATCGAGACCATAATCGCGGGAGGAGGTCATCGCGAGGATGCGCCTTGACTCCTTGCCGGGCTCGACCAGATTAAGAACTTCGGAGACTCCAGGCTCACGCGGGTTGACGTGTTGAACAACGGCTTCGTGGGCAATATTTTGGGCCACTGGATCTAGGGTCGTTTCGATGGTATACGAGCCCTTGTGTAGATCATCGAGGCTAAGCCCCTTATCGCTCAGGTAGTTGAGAACTTCATCGCAGAAGAAACCGCGATCTCCAGTAGTGATGCAGCCATTAGGCAGGCCGCGGGGAACCTCTAAAATTCCCAGGGGTTCAGCTTTAAAGGCATCAGCTTCTGCAGTAGAAATTGTGCCCACATCGACCATTGCGTCGAGAACGGTATTACGGCGGGCGATCGTGGCCTCAGCATTGGTATAGGGGTTAAGGTAGCTTGTGGACTGCACCATACCGGCGAGCATGGCCGATTGTGGGATGGTGAGCTCTGCGGCAGGGATTCCGAAATAGGTTTGAGCCGCAGCCTCGATTCCAAAGGCCTCGTTACCGAAGGGGATAACGTTGAGGTAACGGGAGAGAATCTCGTCTTTATTCAAAACTTTTTCAATTCCAGAAGCCATGCGCATCTCGCGCAATTTTCTGGGGATCGAAGTCTCGACAGCAGCAGCTTTTTCGTCACTAGTAGAGGCGCGAACATAGAGCAGATAGTTTTTTACATACTGCTGGTCAATAGTTGAGGCTCCCTGTTCCACCCCACCAGCGAGGAGATTTCGCACCACCGCGCGGAAATTTCCCTGGATATCGACGCCATTATGTTCGTAGAAGCGGCGATCTTCGATGGCCACGATCGCGTCCTTCATGGACTGGGCAATACGGTCAGGTGGAACTTCGAAGCGACGCTGGGCATAAAACCATGCGAAGGGATGACCATCTTTGTCGAGCATTGTGGTCACCCCTGGGGTCTCAGTTGAGTTGAGATCCTGAATATTCGACTGCATGACGTCGTTGGTGCGCTGGATGGCGAGGGCGCTCATAGCAGCGAGAGGGGAGAGCGCAACGGCTCCCACCACACCAGCTGCGAGCGTGGCGCCAATGAATTGGTTCACAGATTTCCAGAGGGACACATCCCCTACATTACCGAGGACGGTGTGAAAGTGGGAATAATCAGACCCCCTTAATGTGTGACTCGTTCGACATTCACTAGGTTGTGTGAATAGACTTACACATGACCAACGGATCAGTATAGACCGAAATGCCGGTCAATTTGACCAGTTTCTCAATAAGTTTCCCTCAGGAGGACAACCAAGATGACAACATCTCTGGCGAACCCACAGAACAATGCGCTCCTGGACCCCAGTGGACTCGGTTCTATCGACCGTGGCGATTGGGTAATGCACGCAAATTGCCGGAATGAAGATCCTGACGCCCTCTTTGTCCGTGGAGCAGCACAACGCCGTGCTGCGGCGATCTGTAGGCAGTGTCCAGTGCTCCTCCAATGCCGTGTGGATGCCCTCGATAACCGCGTGGAATTCGGGGTATGGGGAGGCTTGACTGAACGACAGCGCCGCGCACTTTTGCGCAAGAACCCCGACATCACCTCATGGGCTGATTATATTGCCAATGGCGGCGAACTCCACGGTATTTAAAATCATCAAGTTGCAAAAGGGCGCACTCATTGCAGTGAGCCCTTCAGTTTTTCTCAGTTTTACGCGAGCTATCTAGTCTCAGCTAGTTTAAGGTGGAAGTTATGAAGAAATGGGAATACGCAACCGTACCGCTATTAGTACACGCCACCAAGCAAATCCTCGACAGCTGGGGTGAAGACGGCTGGGAGCTGGTCACCGTCGTGCCAGGGATGAATCCAGAAAATGTAGTCGCCTATCTGAAGCGCGAGGTCGTTTAGCCGATGCGGGTCAGCGAAAAACTCGCGGAGCTCGGATTAAGCCTACCAGCGGTAGTTCCCCCGCTAGCCTCCTATGTGCCGGCGGTTCAGGTAGGTAATCAGGTGTGGACCGCCGGACAACTTCCAATGGTCGATGGGGTCTTACCAAGAACTGGAAAGGTCGGAGCTGACCTTAGCGTTGACGAAGCCTATGAATTGGCGCGGACTAGTGCTTTAAATGCTCTCTCAGCCGCCGACGCTCTAGTTGGAATCGACCGTATTCGCCGTGTCTTTAAAGTGGTGGGATTTGTTTCCTCCGCGCCGGGATTTGCCGATCAGGCGTTGGTCATTAACGGTGCCTCGCATATGATCGGCGATATTTTTGGTGATCAAGGTATCCACGCACGCTCCGCCGTCGGGGTATCAGACCTACCACTTAATTCGCCAGTGGAAGTAGAGCTCTATCTCGAGCTCGACTAGCAGACAAATTGGCTATATTTCTCCTTACCATCCCCAGCGATCGGCTAAGCTAAGAAACCATGAAGCATCCTGCTTATAGCCAATTGCGGCCCGTTACCCCGTCTGCAGCCGTCGTGCTGTGTATGAATCCCGGTTATGCCTCTTTAGAGGGAACCAATTCGTGGGTTATCCGCGCTGAAGATGATCCGGTAAGTATTGTGATCGATCCTGGCCCTGAGGATGAGGGTCACCTTAATGTTCTTAATACCAAGGCGCATAAAGTGGGTCTCATTTTACTTACGCACCGTCACCACGATCACGCCGATGGGGCGCATCGTTTTCGGCAGCTCACTGGTGCTCCGGTAAGAGCCTTTGAAAAGGCTTACTGTCATCACGGCGAGGCGCTTGTAGATGGTGAGATCATCACTTTAGATGGATTGAGCCCACATATTGAAGTGGTGCATACCCCAGGTCATACCGGTGATTCCGTGAGCTTCTTTATTTGGTCAGGTACCCCGCATGAGTCCACCTTAGAAGGTGTCATTACCGGCGACACTATCGCGGGCCGCCACACCACGATGATCTCTGAAACTGACGGAGATCTCGGTGATTATTTTAAGACCCTACACTTATTAGAAGATCGTGGTAAGGGTGTCCATCTCCTCCCCGGTCATGGGCCTGATGGAGAGGATCTTTCCAAATATGCCGCTTGGTATCTTAGCCGCCGGGAACAGCGACTTGATCAGATCCGCGAAGCTTTAGATAAAAACGGTCACGATATCGGCCTAAAACAGCTCGTCGATGAAATCTATGACAAAGTCGATCCTGTTTTACGTGGGGCGGCAGAGCAAACGACGCGGGTAGCACTGCGATATCTTGAGCGCACCGGGGAGTATCATCCGAATATCTAGAAAAATCCCAACCTCACAAGAGGTTGGGATTTTTCTACCGAGAACGTTTAGCTAAATGCTCAGTATCGACAATCAGCACCGACTTGCCCTCGAGACGAATCCACCCGCGGTGGGCGAAGGTGGCGAGCGCCTTATTGACTGTTTCGCGGGAGGCTCCCACAAGCTGGGCAATCTCTTCTTGGGTGAGATCATGGTTAACGCGCAGTGCGCCACCTTCTTGGGTGCCAAAGCGATTAGCCAACTGCAATAAAGTCTTGGCCACACGCCCCGGTACGTCAGTGAAGATGAGATCCGCAAGGGCCGAGTTGGTGCGACGCAAGCGGCGGGCAAGAACGCGCAGGAGCTGCTCCGAGATTTCGGGGTGGTCTGCGATCCACTGGCGAAGTACCTCGGAATTCATCGTTGCCGCGTGGACCTCGGTCACGCATACTGCTGAGGAGGTACGAGGGCCGGGATCGAAGATAGAAAGCTCTCCGAACATATCGGATGGTCCCATAATCGTAAGAAGATTCTCGCGACCATCTGGGGCGTGCCGAGCTAGCTTCACCTTGCCGGCAGTGATGATATAGAGCCGGTCTCCAGGCTCGCCTTCCTCAAAGATGGTAGTACCGCGGGGGAACCGGACGGATTCAAGGTCCCCAATCAAGTTGGCCACCGCCACTGGGTCTACTCCTTGGAAAATTCCGGCTCGGGACAGGATGTCTTGAACGCCTTCCACCTGAAACGTACTCCTCTTTAGTTCGTGTGAGTCTGGACAATCTTAGGTGCGTTGCTGGGAAACTCCGCAGGGAGATTGCTGACAAATGAAGCTGGCCTAATCGTTGAATTCTATGGGTATCATTAGTTATCCTACTATGGAATACGTCACTATCACACCTCGGAAACGGGAAACTTAACTCGCCCTGTGTTGTGGGGGTAGTTAGCGGGGGGCAGCGGTCATTTCTTATATCGTTTTCCCTTTTGCGAGCTAAAAGCACATTTTCTAGTAGTCCATAGAAAATACTCGCGGCCTGGAACTCACGAAGTGCCACAAGGAGCTGCGCGCCAATCGCTCTTGGGTGCCCCCGATGACTCCTGAATAGAAGATAAGAAAGCCTTAAAATAGGTTTGGGTGGTGGTCCTCGACTTTATAGGGAACGCTCTCAATTAGGCTAGAGCATATGAAAACTACCCCGCTGGCGAAAAAACGGCGCGCTCGAGCGCTTCATAGGGAACTCGCGCGCGGCTACCCCGATGCTTACTGTGAATTAGATTTCGACACCCCGCTCGAATTACTCATAGCTACTGTCTTGTCCGCTCAGTGCACGGATAAACGGGTTAACGCAGTAACCCCTGCGCTCTTTCGGCGCTACCCTCATGCTATCGATTATGCTCAAGCGGCCGAGGTGGAACTCCAAGAGATCATAAGACCCACTGGTTTTTACACGGTCAAAGCGCGCCATCTTAAAGAAATAGGCCAGGTGCTCGTCTCTGAGTTTGAGGGCGAAGTACCCCGGGATTTAGCCGATCTAGTGACGCTTCCCGGCGTAGGGCGTAAGACAGCCCATGTCGTACGTGGCAATGCTTTCGGTCTCCCAGGCTTAACCGTAGACACCCACTTCGGACGTCTAGTGCGCCGGTTTAAGCTCACGGCCGAGACCCGCCCCGAGAAAGTCGAGGCAGAAATAGCCGGCTATATACCGGAGCCGGAATGGACGCTTTTTAGCCACCGCATCATCTTCCACGGTCGCAGAATCTGCCATAGCCGTAGGCCAGCATGTGGCGCCTGTTATCTTATAAAACTTTGTCCCAGCTCTGGTGAGGGGGAGATGAACCCCGCTGTAGCCGAAGACTTGGTTAAAGCCATCCCCAGTGAAAAAGAGCATCTTCTAGCCCTACGCGCAGAAATGGAGGTGTAAAGGTGCGTAGTGCTCTGGCGTTTTCGGCCCTCATCTTTACTGTGGCCTTGGGCTTCCTTGGCTGGCAGCTGACTAGTGCACCCCCTGATACCCCAGCTCATAGGCCGCAGTCCAGTAAACCCATGTGCCCGCCAGCACAGGTAGGTGGCATTGAACTCCCCTGCCTTCATGGACAGGTGGGCCAGGAAAACTCCGACCAGATTACCGTGGTCAATATCTGGGCCTTCTGGTGTGCCCCATGCCGCAAGGAATTACCTTATTTCGACACTCTCGCTCACCAACACCCGCAGTGGCGTGTGATGAGTGTCCACGCAGATCCCAACTCAGCAGCGGGAGCGAAATTTATCGACGAATTGGGTCTAGAGCTTCCCACGCTCAGCGATACCCAGGGCGTATTTGCCGCTGAATTAGGCCTTCCCAAGGTAGTTCCGATTACGCTGGTATTTTCAGGGACTCAGCGCATAGCGATATTTCCGCAGGTCTTTGATTCTCAGCAAGATCTTGACTCGGCTATCTCTGCCGTCGTCAAAGAGGTTGAGAGAGAAAAAGTTGCTTAACATCGTATGAATAATCGTATGAATAGGGGAATGGTGGACGAATATCAGGCGCCCAAATTCGAATCTTGGCCTGGCCCTAGATGGTTGGCACCGGTGACTAAAGCTGCCCGCAGCGGGCAGCTGCGCCAACAGTTTCACGAAGATGTGGCCCAACGTGCCCCGATAGACGATAGCAAGGCCGCCTCCGTGCTCATGCTGGTGACAGGAGCAGAGACTGGCTCCCGGCTCCCTGATGACGCGGCAGTTTTATTAACTCATCGTTCCCCCACCATGCGCCAGCACTCGGGGCAGATCGCATTTCCGGGTGGACGCATCGATCCGGAGGATTCCCATGCTCTGGCCGCTGCATTAAGAGAGGCTCGTGAGGAGGTGGGGCTTGACGCAGCAGCGGTCACACCCTTGGCTGATATCGGCCGCACCTTTATTGGGGCAACGGGTGCCCCCGTTCATACTATTCTTGCCTACGCCCCCACGCCTCCAGACGTCACAGTGGCAAGCCCCGTCGAAGTCGATGAGGTTTTTATGGTGCCCTTCAAGGAACTGATTGATCCCTGCAACCGCCTCCACTTAGCCGGTGAAAAGTGGCGAGGGCCGGCATTTCGCATTCGTGACTATATAATATGGGGGTTCACAGCCCAGATCCTGCACCTCGTTATCCATCGTGCAGGGTGGGAGCGGCCGTGGGATCACTCCCATACCTTGGATCTCAAGGCCGCCCTGCGGGCCTCAAGAAACAGCGAAATATCTCAGCAGTATAAGGAAGCATGAACTACTTAGCTGACCCCGCACCGGGTTTCTATGCCGACGCCACGATCGTAGTGGTGCTCATCATTGCTCTCTACACTGGCTGGCGTCAAGGAGCATTCGCCTCCATCCTCTCGACCGTCGGGGTTGTCGCTGGCCTCATCTGCGGAGTAGCACTGGCCCCCTTTGCCATGCAATTAACCGACCATGTGGCTTTGCGCTTTCTCCTCGCCCTAGCAACAATGGCCATGCTGGTAGGTATTGGTAATCTCACCGGTGGGGTACTGGGAACACGATTGCGATCCCATATGCGCTGGCGCAGCTCTTTAAGGCTCGATTCAGGGATCGGCGCCATCTTTCAAGCCTTCACTGTCTTAATCGTTACCTGGTTGGTCGCCATTCCTCTGGTGACGGCATTGCCCGGCAATATAGCCCACCAGGTACGTAACTCCAAGATTTTGAGCGCGGTGGACCACCGGGCCCCGCAGCAATTGGCCATGCTGCCTTCTAAAGTGTCCGCCATGCTCTCGGAATCGGGCCTGCCACCTTTAGTATCGCCCTTTCTCAATCCCGATAACGTCACGGTGGAGGCCCCAGCTCTTCTGGTGGAAGATACTGCTCTTGTGGAGGCCCTGCGCCCCAGCGTGGTCCATCTTTCTTCCACCGCCGATTCCTGCGCTCGACGGCTCATGGGCTCGGGTTTCGTAGTCGATAGTAATCACGTGATCACGAATGCCCATGTTGTTGCAGGTGCTAATAGCGTCAATCTCGATACGCTTGTGGGTACGTACCCAGCCACGGTGGTCTACTATAACCCCCAACTCGATATCGCGGTTCTAGAATCCCCAGATATGAATATTGAGCCGTTGAAATGGGCTGAAGAGAGCGCTTTAAGTGGCGACGATGCCATCTCCATGGGCTTTCCTGAGTCCGGCCCCTTCGAGGCAGCCCCTGCGCGCGTAAATAATCGCTTAACTATAACGGGATTCGATATCTATGCTGACCAGCGCGTGGAACGCGAAGCCTATACGGTGCGAGGATCCATTCGCCAAGGTTATTCCGGAGGGCCGATGATTAATACGCGCGGCGAGGTTATCGGGGTGATCTTTGGCGCTAGCTCAGACGAATCCGATATTGGCTACGTTCTCAGTGCTCGGGAAGTGCGCGAGGCTGTTGGCGATCTCAGCGTACTTAGTACCCCAGTAGGTACAGGAGAATGCGTTTTACGTTAGCTCAGTCCGCGAATAAATCTCACTACGGTATTTACAAAATCATCAGGGTTTTCTATATGTGGGCGGTACTTGGTGTGGGGGATCCGAACCGTGCGGATAGCACCGAGGGTGCGCTCTCGGGCCGCTCTTTCTAGTACCCGCTGCTGGCGTGAGGGTTTTTCCCCCGGCAGGAAGAGAACAGGGCATGTAATAGTGCGGTCCGCCCACGCGAGCGGAGTAGATACTACTGATAAACGTGACGACCTCACCACGGCCGGCAAGGTATTACTGATGGCGAGCGCGGTCGAGCGGCGCGTCAGATTGCGCATAAAACCAGGAGAAGAGTGAAATTCCTTCACGGTTGTGCGCTTCAGATCATGGGCTGTGATTCGAGGCAGCAAGAAAGACAATCTCTTAAGCACTCCTGAGGGAAGGGCGAGAAAGACTTTAAAGGCGATGAGGTTTAAAAAAAGCCAGGGGTAGCGGATAACGGAGCGCCGCATATCGGTGGGATGGATAAAACCGCAGCTGCTAATCGATTCGACCCTTTTGGGCTCATAGGTGGCAAGTGCCCAAGCTAGGGTGGCGCCGATACCCACTCCCACCAGATGGGCGGAGTTATGGCCTAAGGTTTGGATGGCACCATTAAGATCCCCGCACAGGGTTCTCAGGTCATGGCCGTGAGGCGGCTTATCTGACATTCCGTAGCCGCGCAGGTCGAGAGCGGCAACATGAAATCCCGCTTCATGAAGGAGGGGTATCACCTCAGCGAAGTCGATCCAACAGCTAAAAGAATCATGGATCAAGATAATTAGAGGTGAGCTAGCCTCTCCAGCGCAGGCCGCATGGAGCCGCGTCCCACGCGTATAAAGATCGTGATGGGTAAACGGGCCGTGAAGAGCCACCGTGCTGGGACTTGCTGCGCGCATCCTTGAAGAAAGTCTTTCTATGAGTAAAAAATTTATCAGCCCTCCTAACTCTATTAGGAGGGCTGAAAAGATCCGTGCGAAGGGCTAACTATAAAGTCCGGAATGCCGACGCTCAACGGCCGGTGACTGCTTCTTCTGAACTATATTCTTGAGCTCGCCCACGCTCTCGATAGTTTTCTTGGGCTTTTTGAGACTCTTGACCTTCTTCCAACCGATAAGGGCCAAGATAGCGGCCACGATAATCATGCCGAGGAAGACAATGAGGAAAGATGCCCAGCGGTCGAGCCAGATATTTAGCAGCTCCGCGAGGAAGAAGAAAAAGAAGAAGGAGCTATACAGAGCGATAACTCCGGCCACGCCGAAAAGGCCACCTCCGAAGGCAATTTTTTTGGCCTCGTGAGTAATCTCCGTCTTGGCTAGCTCAATCTCGGAGCGCACTAATGACGAAACTTGTTCGGTGGCATTACTGACCAAGTTGCCGAAGGATCCTTCGATATCGCTATCAGCTGCCGCCAGGGGAATGGAGCTTACCTGTGGCTCGAAGGTTTCAGGGCCTTCAGTAAATAGCCCGTTTTCTTTCTTCACGTGTGCCTATCCTCTTTCTTCTCTTTCACATTTATTTAAGACAGCGCTGGAATGACAGGCATTCCGGTGCAGACCAAACTGGGATGAAGCAATACGCTGACCTTTCCCATAATCCTAACAGTTTGACTACCTGTGTGAAAGAAACCCCCCGAATAAGCGGGACTTTTCTGAGTAGAGTCAGATTTTTTTCAAGCTCGGTCAACCCCCGACTACACTGATAACCCTCATGGACGCCGTCGCAGATTTTCCCACCTACACTCAAGCCCTAGAAGCACTACGGCGGGTATACCGCAGGCCGGTTAATCTTCGCCAAAATAACGTCACCACCAGCGAATCCGCAGTTCGAGGCGCTAAGCTCATGTATCAGCTTCGCTCCGACGCGTGCACTATAGAGGAAGCATTGAGTGCTTTTAGCATGCTGGGGCCAAAGCAACGCGAACAAACGGCAGCCCTCTTCAAGAGGGCTCCGGCTCAGGTTCTCGCGCGGCTTGATACGCTTGTGGGCGGCAGTGGTCGCCCCGTCGGAGCGCCAGGTCCAGCCCTTTCCCATCTGCGCGCGCTGCGCGATCCTCACGCACATATGGGACTGGTACCGGCTCACACTTTTCTTGCGATCGCAGCCCCGCAGCTTTTCGGAGCACGCAGCGATCTCATAGCGGCGATCGCCGCGCGTCTCGCGGCCATGGTGACTGGCTTCGATCCCATTGGACTAGGGGTACCTGAGGTGTATTTTTCCCGGCATAAGCGGGAGTATCACGATCTGATATCAGCGCATAGTTCACAGTGGCCAGAATTTTATTTTCAGGCGTGCCTGGCCGGGGCCGCTGAGGCAGAAGGTATCGCTCGGATGGTAGCCGAGGGCTAATTGTGTCTGCCTAACCACCAGCGCACGCCTATAGTAGCCGCCGCAAGCCCGGCAATCACTCCGGTCCCTACCGTAAGCTCCTTAAAGGAAGGGCGAGGGATTAAAGGGATGGGGTGATGGAAATACTGGATTGTCCACCCTCGATCACGTGCCGTGGCTAGTAAAGCCCTATCAGGGTTGACAGCTACAGGATGAGCCACTTTTTCCAACATGGGTACATCGGTGAAGGAATCTGAATATGCGAAGGACTGAGAAAGATCCAGCCTGAATTGCTCAGCACATCTGTGAAGAGCGTCGGCTTTGGCTTCGCCTTGACAGAAAAAGAGAATCTCACCGGTAAAACACCCGTTCTCTTGAGCTAATTGAGTGGCAATAATATCGTCGATTCCCAGTTCGTGGGCAATTGGTCGCACCAGGATATCCGCACTTGCCGAAATGATGACAACACGGTGACCCTGATTGCGGTGCCATCGAATGAGCTCCCGTGCCTCGGCATAGATCGTGGGGCACAAGACCGTATGAAAAGACTCATTAACAATGCGCTCGACCTCGCCCACCTCCCAGCCGCTAATCATGGAGGCTAGCTGGTTGCGAGTGCGGTGTAGTTGGTCGCGGGAGAGACCATCCCATAAATAAAGTACTTTTTGGAGAGAAAGGCGCGCCGCCTTCGGCACCGAAATTAAACCTGAGGAGAGAAATTCCTTACCATAAGCGTGGGCCGAAGAGGTGGCGATGATGGTTTTATCGAGATCGAAGAAAGCCCCTATGGTGGTGTGCATCGCATCCTGCTCCAAGGCATTGGGGATTGCCGCACTGGGGGACGAATCGGGAACTCTCATAATTTCTTAACTGTAGCTTGGACGCCAATCTCACCCCTCAATTCTACCTGCCAAAGGGCGCAATAAGCTGGGCACTTAAGTATTGGCAGGACTGGGATTATATGTCATAATAGCAATAGCCAGGCCCCGATATACAGTGCGGCCGGCACACCCCGGCCAGCGAACCCCCCTTTAATGGCCGGGTAGGCAGCTCGCGCTCATTACCCCCCTTGCGCGAGCTGCCGCTTTATACTCTACGGACAGCTGATTATCCGTTATCCACAGATTTACTTCGCCTGACGTCGTACCCGTTGAGCCCGCTGCATAACACGCCCACACTGAGGATATGAACTCCACGTCCATCCTCGTAGCCGTCGCGGATCCCGTCGTGCATCCTGAAGCTATCGCCGTCGCAGCTGCAACCGGATTAAAAACTATCGATACCACCGACCCGCGTTCGATTATACGCTGGGCTAAAAAGGCGCACTGCATCCTTGTCGATCCCACCATCGCCGCGCACGTGATTCAGGTAGCTCCCACCGTTCCGATTTACCTAGTCTGTGCCGATATTGCGCATATAGACTGGAAGTTCGTCGCCCGCACCCCCATCCGTGATGCCTATGTTTTGCCAGCGCAAGCCCAAGAACTTCTCACCTATCTCGGGCATATTCGCAGTGCAGAATCACGCTCCAAATTTCACCCCATCTGGGCCGTTACGGGGGCCGCTGGGGGTGTGGGCACCAGTAGTGTGGCTGCAGCTCTCGCGCTTGCCCTCCACGATCATGATCCTGCGCTACTTGTCGACGCCGACCCCTTCTCGGCTGGACTCGATCTCGTTCTAGGGCTCGAAGATACTGCCGGGATTCGATGGCCCGATATCAACCTCGACGATGGCAGCACTCCAGCTCCTACTCTCTACCAAGCATTACCTCATACAGAATCAGGCCTGGGAGTGATCAGCACTCAACGTGGAGTCGGGCGGTCACAACAGAAAGAAAATCAGCTTAATAATGTCCTTGACATTGTCCGTAGCAATTATTCCATTGTCATAGATACCCCATGGTCTGCCCCCTATTTTGACGCCGTACTTGAGCGCAGTGACCACTGCGTTGTAGTCATGACTCCACAGGTACGCGTGCTCGCTGCTGCCTGTGAATTGCTCAAAGAGTTAAGAAATTTTCCGGTGCGGGCGCACCCTGTGATCAATCACCGCGGGTGGTCAGCTCTGACGCGAAAAGAAATGGAGCGTCTGATTCAACCGGCATTCAGTGCAGAGGTACCCATGGACCCTGGCATGAATAAACGCCAGGAAACCTCCGGTTTCGCTGGAACATTTCAGAAATTGCCGCGGGGGATCCGACGTGCAGCCATGCGGATAGCCCAGGGGGACGACCAATGAATTCCAACGTCGCCGCTGATCTCATCCCCACTATCCAACGCCAGATAGCCCAGCACCCTCAAGGATTGACTCCCCAGGAGATCGCTACTCTCATCCGAGCAGAGTCCTCGGGGGTTGTGAGTGATGTGGATGTTCTCACCATTATGCGCCAACTGCGTTACGATACCGTGGGACTGGGGGTGCTCGAACCTCTCCTCGCACTGAGGGGGATCACCGATATCGTGGTTAATGATCTCGATCAGGTGTGGTTCGATCGCGGGGCTGGATTTGAAAAAGCCACGGTGAGTTTTTCAACCCACGACGATATACGTCGGCTTGCCACCCGCCTTCTCCATGTCGCCGGTCGCCGCCTCGACGGAGCCCAAAGTTATGGGGACGGAAAAATCGCCCGAGAGGATGGAACTCATGTGCGTATCCACGCCATTTTGTCCCCACCCGCGGAAACAAGTCCACTCATCTCCATCCGGGTTTTAAACAGTGCCACCGCAAATCTCAGACACCTAGAAGAAAGCGGCAGTTTCCCACCTCAAATGCGCCGCGTCTTCGACGCCCTAATCGTGGCCCGACGGTCCTTCCTTGTCGTTGGTGGCACGGGCAGTGGCAAAACTACTCTCCTGGGTGCCCTTTTAGAGCAGGTTCCTCAGGCTGAACGCATCATCTGCATCGAGGATACTGCAGAGCTAAAACCCCGCCACCCTCATACCGTTCATCTCATCACCCGTGCGAAGAATACCGAGGGCAGGGGTGAAATTGGTATGTGCACTCTCTTGCAACAAGCTCTAAGAATGCGCCCCGATCGTATAGTGATCGGGGAAATTAGGGGCAAGGAAGTAATCGACTTGCTCAGCGCTCTAAATACCGGGCACGAGGGATCAGCCGGCACCCTACATGCCAATACCAGCCAGGAAGTGCCGGCTCGCCTGGAGGCGTTAGCTGCAATGGGTGGCCTTGACACCAGCGCATTGCACTCCCAGCTCGCCGCCGCCCAACCAGTTATCTTGTGTACTGCGCGCCAAGGCCGTCTTCGTATCCTCTCGCAGATTGCTCAGATTCATTCCCATCCGCCGCAGGTAGATATTTTATGGGACCACAGGAGAGCCATGATTCCCGAAGAGCTTATGAGTGTAGCGGGGTGGCAACCGCGATGACTACCACTGTGAGCTCTCTAGGGCTAATACTCATTGCCTTTTCTCTTCCCCTCATGCGACCTATCGAGCGCATCGCCTCGTCTCAGGGCTCCTACACTTCTTTTTTGATACACCCAAAATGCTTCGCTGTTGTCGGGGGAGTGGGCGCGGCTATGAGCATCGCGCGAGGATATTTTCTAGTCATGGCGGCTCTAGTCATCATAAGCCTCAGCCTCGGATGGGTAATCCACGATTATCGCCTAAGATTTCTGCGCAAACAGACAGAACAATCCACTATCCACGTCCTGGGCACTATCGCCGCGGAGTTATCCGCAGGCGCTACTCCAGCGGCAGCACTGGCAGCGGGTGCCGCGGAGCCTAGCGACGAGCAGCTCCGTACGACCTTGGAACTAGCAGCATCCAGAGCTGCCATGGATATTAATCAGGGGATCAAAGAGTTAGCCGACTCGCAGAATCCAGCTCTGATCACTCTCGCCACCGCGTGGACCTTATCGCTGCACCACGGTATCGCACTGACCGAGATAACCGCGCGTATCCGAAAGATGCTCGAGGATAGGCACCAATCCGCAGAGCGAGCCCACGCCGCAATGCAAGGACCCGTACTTTCTGGGTGGATGCTCGCTTTCCTGCCCGTCATTGGAGTGGCCATGGGTGGTGCCATGGGCATTAATACTCTCGCCTTTTACGTGAGCAATAGCTTAGGACAGCTCGTCTTTTTCCTTGGCATTACTGCACAAGCTCTGGGAATTTTCTTCACTCATCGCATTATGACAGGAGGTGCAGAATGAGTTGGATCCTTTTGGCATTAGTCTTGGCACTTATTGGACTTGCCATCCACCCCTACCCTGTGTCCATAACGCGCCTTGGTAGTAATGGTATGAGTGGCGTCAACCCTAGAGATGGGCCTAAATATTTCCGCCGTGGAAATCGTCGCACGCATATGCACGCGCGTGCACAGGCTCAAGATGTGGAATTATTTGCAGCACTAATTCGTACCGGCTTGAGTCACAGTTCCGCTGCCAGGGCCTTAGGTGCTAGCGGTGGATCTTTGCAATGGCTGCGTGCGGCAGATCTTCTCGATCTAGGTGTCGCCCCCGAGCGGGCGTGGGCTGAACTCGACGACATCGGTTCCGCATTGAAAAATTCAGCGCATTCGGGTGCCAGCCTAGCTCCTGAGCTAGAGTGCCTCAGCGCCAGACTCACAGCCGAGATAGACAATCGCGCAGAGGCGCGGGCTCAGCGAGCTGGAGTGGCCATTGCCGTGCCCTTGTCCCTATGTTTCCTCCCAGCCTTTATACTGCTAGGCCTCGTGCCCCTAGTACTGAGTCTGGGACAAACCATCCTCCCCTTCTAAACACAAGAAAAGGACCAATCCTTATGTCTTCCAACTTCTTTCTCCAGCTATCCGATGACGAAGGTATGACTACGATCGAATATGCCATGGGCGCTCTCGCCGCGGCTGCCTTAGCTGGCGCTCTCTATATGGTGGCGAGTTCTGGCGCCGTTGCTGAGGGTATCGAGTCCATTATCGGCAATGCGCTCAATCAAGTCCCCGCTTAGACGCGTCCTCGGCGCCGAAGACGGATCCACCACGATTGAAACGGCGATAGGGATAGCTAGCCTCATGACGGTACTGGGTGTGGCAGTGGGGGCAATCCTATCGGCAGCTAGCTATCTCAGCGCTATTGATATCGCTGGCGCTGCCGCTCGTAGCTATGTGATCGGGGTGGACTATCAACCAGCTCGAGGGCACGTGCATATCACTACCTCCGGCACACTGGCTACGGCCACCGCTGAAGTGCCTAGTCTCTTCGGTACGATGCGGGCTCAGGCTATTTTCGCCCTTGAAGGAAGTAGCTATGAATGATGAAGAAGGCTCCACCACCATCGTGAGTGCCGGAATGATCGTAATGATCGTTGTCATCGTGGGGATCTTAGCCCACGTATTCACCATCATGGTTGAGGCTCATCAGGCACGCAATGCTGCCGACCTCGCGGCGGTCGCAGGGGCTTATGAGCTTGCCACCGGGCACCCTGGGTGCCCCCGCGCGGTGGAGATCGTCCAGCTTCACGAGGCCGAGCCACGTGGATGTCGGGAGATCGATGGTGATATTTATATTCAAGTCCGAATGGGTACTCAGTTAGCCCGCGCTCGCGCCGGGCGGGTGTGAATGAGCCACTTGGCTTAAAAATTCCAAAAGGATCATGGCCCCCTCCTTATCGAGAGGGTCATTACCATTGCCACACTTGGGCGACTGGACACAGGACGGACAGCCCTGATCACAGGCGCAGTCTCGCACAGTCTCGTAGGTGGCGTGAATCCACTGGGCGAAGTGCTCATAGCCTTGGTCGGCAAAACCGGCCCCGCCGGGAGCTCCATCATAGACGAAGACCGTGGGCAACTCGGTATCTGGGTGCAGTGCTATAGACACACCACCAATATCAGAGCGATCGCAGGTGGCAATAAGCGGGAGCATCCCGATTGCAGCATGCTCGGCAGCGTGAAGAGTACCAGGAATATTGTTGATACCCAGGTCGCGTAGCACGAGTGGATCTACCGTATAGGCACAGGCTTTAGTCATTAAACGCTGGCAGGGTAGATCAAGGGACTGGGAACTAATCAATTGCCTATCGAAACTATAGGTGGAATAGCCCGTGACTTGATTGACTACCTCGACCTCCACACTGCTTAACCAAACCCCAGGGTGTAACTGCTGGAGCTGCTGGGGTTCAGCGGTGATCATAATATCGGTGTGGTTGCGGGCCACCGTATAGTAATCCGGATTCTCCGGGTGCACGATAGCAAGCCGACGCTCGAGATCAAGCGAATCCACCACGTAGTATTCGCCCTGGTGAACATAAACGGCACCTGGGTGCAGTTGTCGTGGTGCCTGGGCTGAGCCCGCGGTACCCAAGAGCTGAGAATCTGCAAAGATCATGATCTGACTGCCAGTCGAGCGCAGGGAAACCCTCTGATGGGGGCTTTCTGACCCTGGTTGTGCAGCCAAAAAATAGCCGGAGGGGCGTGTGCGTAAGAGACCCTTGTGGATTAGAGCCGGCAGGATTGCACCCGCCTGGAAATAATCAATATCGTGTTCATCAAGGGGTTTTTCGCTAGCGGCACAGAGTAGATGATCACTGAGGATATAGGGATTGGAGGGATCAAAAACGGTGCGTTCCACGGGGGCGGATAGGAGCTTGTCGGGGTGCCTAACCAGATAGGTATCGAGTGGGTCATCGTAGGCAACAAAGATCACTAAGCTCGATTGCCCGCGACGCCCTGCGCGTCCAGCTTGTTGCCAGAAGCTTGAGATAGTTCGGGGAAACCCAGTAGTAATAACCGCATCAATCCCGCCAATATCGATACCTAATTCCAAGGCATTCGTGCTGGCAACACCTAAAAGATCCCCACTACTGAGGGCGGCTTCTAATGCGCGACGATCCTCAGCTAGGTAGCCAGCGCGGTAAGAACTTAGTCGCTCGGTTAAATCAAAGCGACCCCAGCTGGCAAGCAATTCTTTTCCTCGCAGTGCTAAGCGTTCAGCTTGGCCGCGTGAACGGACGAAGCCTAAGGTTCTGGCTCCCTCTTTGATAAGCGTGGCCATCATCAAGGCAGAATCGCCCAGCGCAGGGCGTTTATTTTTCCCTGCCTCGTCGCTGATCCCTGGCTCCCATAATAGTATGGTGCGTGCGCCATGAGGTGCGGTATCGGAGCTGATCGCCTGTACGGGGGCTCCGATCAGTGCCGCTGCGCTGAGTTCGGGTTGTGCTTGGGTAGCGGAAGCAAGGACCACGGTGGGGAGCGCTTGATAGTGGTGCGCTATGCGCAGCAGACGCCGTAAGGTTAGGGCGATATGGGCTCCAAAGATCCCGCGATACACGTGACTTTCATCGATGATGAGAAAGCGAAGGTTGCTCAAAAAATGACGCCACTTATGGTGGTTGCTCAGAATGCCACTATGGAGCATATCGGGGGTAGAAAAAATGAAGCGAGATCGAGCCCGAATATCCGCGCGAGCGTCAATGGGAGTGTCACCGTCATAGGGCGCGGGAATGATCGATTCGAAGCCTGGAGTGCTACTCGTAAGCTTCATAAGAGAGCGTAATTGGTCGGAGCCTAAGGCTTTTGTGGGTGTGAGATAAAGGGCTGTTGCCGTTTTATCATCTGCCAAAACGCTGAGAGATGGCAGTAGATATCCGAGAGATTTTCCAGAGCTAGTCGACGTCGCAATCACGGTGTGTTTACCGTGGTAAATACTCTCGGCCGCAAGTATTTGATGCTCATAAGGGCGAGTGATGCCAAGCTCGGAGAAATACTCCACAAGGGGTGGGTAAGCCCAGTCGGGCCACGAGCCGTAGCGGGCAGTCTGGGGGGGTATATATTCGGTGTGGCAAGCACTCGGCGCTTCCAGTACGTCGGCAAGAATGGCAGCTAGTTCGGCGCCGACACGAGGGTGATCATTAGGGGAGCCGGCGGGCTGATTCATGAGCGCTCCTGGGGGTAGCTCTTGGCATGGGCTTAGATCTGTGACACACTAGGGGTAGGTCTTCGTTAAAGTTTTTAATGATTTTTTGCAAAACGGTAGTGAACCTTCCTCACGTCCTTACGGGGCGGATGTTGTTTCTTAGAGCCATTGGGCATAAAAACTGGAGATTCTTCTATGAAGAGTTTCCTTGACCTACTCTCGTTCAAGCATACGTATCTGATTCTAGCTTGCTAGTTTCACACGGTTTCCTCATTCTGGGGCAACCGCGGGGCTCTTTTACACCAGGGTCTGTTAGTTCTCTTACGGGTGATCGCTTGCTAAATGCTTGCGTCTCACATGTATCTGAGGGATGCGGTGTTCAATATAGTTTTAAAGAAATAAGGATATACACATGGCTAAGGGCACTGTAAAGTGGTTCAACGCTGAGAAGGGCTTCGGCTTCATCTCTCAAGAAGATGGTTCTGCTGATGTCTTCGTTCACTACTCTGAAATTGAAGGAAACGGTTTCCGTTCCCTCGAAGAAAACCAACAAGTCGAGTTTGAAATCGGCGACGGCGCCAAGGGCCCACAGGCTCTTTCCGTTCGCGCGATCTAACTTCATAGCTACCACTAGGTAGCTAGCTTCAAGCCGCTGGAACCTTGTCTCCCGCTTTCTCCTCATCACTATGGTGGAATGAATGCTAAGGAAAAGGGATCGGCGGCTTTTTCGCATGAATACCCGTGTGCTTAACGTTCTCCCTTCGTGTGATATACCCTTAGTGCGCACATGCTTGATAGGGTAAGCAGTTAAACTTGTTTGATTAGAAATTGAGGTTTCTTCGTCTTATGGCCAAGAGCAGCGGAATAAAGCGACTTGTGATCGTCGAGTCCCAGACGAAAGCGAAAAAGATCGCGCCATATCTTGGTGATGATTATATTGTGGAGGCCTCAGTCGGTCATATCCGTGATTTACCACGGGGTGCTGCTGATATTCCAGCCAAATATAAAAAAGAATCATGGGCACGGCTTGGTGTTAATGTTGATGCTGGTTTCAAGCCGCTGTATGTGGTCAGCGCCGATAAGAAAAAGAAGGTCGCAGACTTAAGAAAGAAACTCAAGGAAGTCGACGAACTTCTCCTTGCGACCGACCCCGACCGCGAGGGTGAAGCCATTGCTTGGCACCTATTGGAAACTCTCAAACCTACCGTGCCCGTGCGCCGCATGGTTTTTAACGAGATCACAAAACCAGCGATTCTGCAGGCCGCTGAAAATACCCGCGATTTAGATAATAATCTGGTCGATGCCCAAGAAACCCGACGTATCCTCGACCGTCTCTACGGCTACGAGGTATCTCCTGTGCTGTGGAAAAAAGTCATGCCCAGGCTATCGGCTGGGCGGGTGCAGTCAGTGGCTACGCGCGTCATTGTCGAGCGTGAGCGTGAGCGCATGGCCTTCATCTCCGCTGATTACTGGGATATCAAAGGGGAATTTGATTCAGGCAAAAACCTCAACGACGGTAATCCGAGTGCTTTTGAGGCCCGCCTCACCAGTGTCGACGGACAGCGCGTGGCAACCGGTCGCGATTTTAATGACCGCGGACAGTTGACATCGCAGGCACATGTGATCGACCAGGTACGTGCGGAACAGCTCGTCGAGGACCTCACGGGCACTGAGATGGCTGTTGTTCGAGTTGAGGAAAAACCCTATACACGTAAGCCCTATGCTCCGTTTATGACCTCCACTTTGCAGCAAGAGGCTGGACGAAAATTACATTATACTTCTGAGCGCACCATGCGTATCGCACAGCGGCTCTATGAAAACGGCCATATTACCTATATGCGTACTGATAGCACCGCACTGTCTGCGCAAGGCTTACAGGCAGCTCGCGAGCAGGCTCTGGCGCTCTATGGTGAGAATTATGTTTCTCCCAGCCCGCGCACCTATGACCGTAAGGTGAAAAATTCTCAGGAGGCGCACGAGGCCATCCGCCCCGCCGGTGAGAGTTTTGCTACTCCAGGTCAATTGGCGTCAAGCCTGGATGCCGAAGAATTTCGCCTATACGAGCTGATTTGGCAGCGTACCGTCGCGTCCCAAATGGCAGATGCCAAAGGCACCTCGATGAAGGTCACCCTTGGCGGTAACGCCCATGATGGCACAGCCGTTGAATTCTCCGCTACCGGGCGCACGATTACTTTCCAAGGTTTCCTCCGCGCCTATGTCGAGTCCACCAAACTGTCAGATGGTCGCGATCTTGCAGATAATGCTGAGAAATATTTGCCACGTTTGAGCGAGGGTGACCCCGTGCAGGCGGATCAACTGGCTGCTGATGGTCACACAACAAACCCGCCGGCGCGCTATACGGAAGCATCCCTTGTTAAGAAGATGGAAGAGCTCGGTATCGGTCGCCCGTCTACCTACGCCAGCATTATCAAGACCATTCAGGATCGTGGCTATGTGTATTCCCGCGGCAATGCGCTGGTGCCTTCGTGGGTTGCCTTCGCCGTGGTTGGGCTCTTGGAGCAATCCTTCGGGGCATTGGTGGATTATGATTTCACATCCTCGATGGAGGATGAGCTTGACGATATCGCAACTGGCACCCAGATTGGCAGTGAGTGGCTGAGCGGTTTTTATTTTGGCGACGCCGAGGCTTCGGATGCGATGGCAGATTCCATTGCGCGCCAAGGTGGGCTCAAAGCATTGGTAGGAGATAACTTAGAACAAATCGATGCTCGCTCCGTTAATTCTCTGCCGCTTTTCGATGATGCCGAAGGGCGTCCAGTATATGTGCGCGTGGGCAGGTACGGCCCCTACCTCGAACGACAGGTGGGGATAAAAGACGGTGAGCCGGAATACCAGCGCGCCAATCTCTCGGATAGCACCACCCCAGATGAATTGACGCTGGAATTTGCAGAGAAATTATTTGCTACCCCTCAGTCGGGACGAGAATTGGGTAGCAATCCCGATAACGGTCGCACGATCGTGGTGAAGGAAGGACGTTTTGGTCCCTATGTCACCGAGATCATGGGTGAGGATGAGAAGGAGAAAGCAGCCGCCAAGGCAGAAGAAATCGTCGCCGAGGAGCGCGCCGCCGAAGATGCACAGCGCGCCGCCGAAGGTAAGCGGCAGAAGAATTGGGAAACCAAGACTGCTTTGGCGGCTAAAGAGAAGCGTATTAATCAGATTATTGAAGAGACCCTCAAACCTAAAACCGCCTCGCTGTTTTCTTCGATGGAGGCCAGCACGGTGCGCCTGGAAGAGGCTCTTAAACTTATCTCTCTGCCGCGCGAAGTGGGTATCGATCCCGAAGATAATCAGGTGATTACTGCTCAAAATGGACGCTACGGCCCGTACCTGAAGAAGGGGACGGATTCCCGTTCGCTCTCAAGTGAGGATCAAATCTTTAGTATCACGCTCGATCAAGCGGTGAAGATTTATGCGGAGCCGAAGCGCCGCGGTCGAGCTGCCTCGCAGTCGATCATTAAGGAACTGGGCAATAACGACGTCTCAGAGAAGCCGATGACTGTCCGAGATGGCCGCTTTGGCCCGTATGTTACCGACGGGGAAACGAATGCATCCTTAAGACGCGGCGACGATCCGCAAGCGCTGACCGATGCGCGAGCGAATGAGTTAATCTCCGAACGCCGCGCCAAAGACTTAGCTGATGGCGGTGCTCAGCCAAAGAAGCGCTCTGGGACTAAAAAGACCACGAAGAAGCCTGCGAAAACGACAAAACGAGTCGTTAAAGCAGGACGTGCAAAGAAGAAGTAGTCCGATATATGGGTGGGGGCTGGCGTTCGCACCCATATACCAATGAGACCACCTCAGGCAGAAATAGGTATTCTGCAGCCGAGCACTCAAGCACAGATGGGCAACCTATAATATGTACCCGTCACAGATGTCTCGTTAGATATCGGACAGGAGAAACGTGGTGCGATATTCCCCACAAATTTCCCGCAAAACGGGCTAAAACGGAACTTATCGGGCATAATTAAAAGCATATTCAACATACTGGGGCGCCGCGCCTAAAGTGCCTGCTTAGACGAGGTGCACCGCGAATATTTTCTCATACTCTATCCAGAGTTCAAGGTTCAAGGGAAAGGCGCATTGCGTTATGAAGCAAACGGTTGGAAATAAAGTAGTTCTCATTGGTGCCGGCGACGTCGGAGTCGCCTTTGCATATGCCCTCGTCAATCAGGGTACCTGTGATCACCTCGCCATCATTGATATTGATGAGAAGAAGCTTGAGGGCAACGTCATGGACCTCAACCACGGCGTGGTGTGGGCTCCTTCACGCACCAAGGTCACCCGTGGTACCTACGCTGACTGCGAAGATGCAGCCATGGTTGTCATCTGCGCAGGCGCACCCCAGAAGCCAGGCGAGACTCGACTGCAGCTTGTGGATAAAAATATGAAGATCATGAAGTCCATCGTCGATTCCGTGATGGGTGCAGGCTTCGATGGCATATTCTTGATCGCCTCCAACCCAGTGGATATTCTCACCTATGCTGCATGGCGCTACTCCGGTCTTGACTGGCACCGCGTTATCGGTTCCGGCACTGTGCTAGACTCCGCTCGCTTCCGCTATATGCTCGGTGAGCGCTATGAAGTGGCTCCGACCTCTATTCACTCCTATATTATTGGTGAGCACGGTGACACTGAGCTGCCTGTTCTTTCCTCCGCTACCGTTGCAGGTGTCTCTATGCGTAAGCAGCTGGAGAAGACTCCGGGGCTGGAGGAGGAGCTAGAGAAGATCTTCGAAGAAACCCGCGATGCCGCTTATACGATTATTGATGCTAAGGGATCCACCTCCTATGGTATCGGCATGGGTCTTGCCCGCATAGCAAAGGCTGTTTTGCGTAACCAAGATGTGGCCTTGCCTGTTTCGGCGCTACTCAACGGTGAGTATGGCGAAGAAAATATCTATATCGGCACCCCAGCGATCATCCATCGCAAGGGTATTCGCCGCGTTGTTGAGCTGGAGCTGAACGACCATGAAGCCGAGCGTTTCAAGCATTCTGCTGATACGCTGCGCGCTATCCAGGAGAAGTTCTTCCAAGACTAATGCTGCTAAAAAAGCCCCGCCCCTTATCTTGGGGTGGGGCTTTCTCCGTTGTAGGCTAGGAATAATGAGCGCACATATCACGCCAAAAATTGTCGCCCACCGCGGTTTTAGCGGCCAGTATCCGGAGATGTCGCGCCTGGCTTTTCAAAAGGCACTCGAGCTTCCTGGTCTTTTTGGTGTGGAATGCGATGTCCGGCTCACTCTCGATAACCGTCTGGTATTAACCCACGATCCTACGATGCTCAGAACGGCGGGCAGCCCGCTGCGTGTGGAAAGCTCGACCTACCAGGAGCTAAGCAAGCTCAATATCTCAACCGCGCCATATCCGCCGCAGCGCATTATGCTGCTTGAGGAGCTCATCGATCTGGTTCTCGCTACTGATAAGCACTTGTTTATCGAGACGAAACAGCCGTTATGCGCGCGTCGTAAAGTCGATATCTATCTCGTTGATCTCCTTCAGCAGCGTGGCCTTGATCAGTGCGATCGTATCCATATCATTTCTTTTTCGCACGCCGCTCTGCGCCGTATACGGGCTCGGGTGCCTGATCTTGACACTTATTATTTACGCCACGAATGGGAACGTTGGTTTGATAGCTCGAGACTCGGATTGTCTCAACCTAAAGGTTTGGGGCTTTCGATCCTCGGGGCTAAATTGCGACCCGATTATATTGTTCCGCCCAGCTATGTCTTCACGGTCAATGAGGTGGAAGATCTCATATGGTGTCGAGACCATAAAGTGACGATCATAGCCACTGATTTTCCCCCGCGTGCGATGACTGCGGTAGATTGATCTGCATGGCTAAGAAGAAAAAGAATGACAACCAACGAACCGATGGATTGAGCCGTCGGCAGGCGAAATTACAGGCCCGCGCCGCAGAACGTGCTAAGTTCGAGCGCGATCCTCGTCCCTTCGGAGATGTGAAGGACGAAACTGATCTTATCGCCGTTCAGGAATTTGTCCCTTCCGCTTTCGCTCCCATCTCTGTTACCGGAACCGACCGCAAGGTGCTATTGTGCACAGTTTTACCTGGTGGCGCGGCTGCAATTGTGCGCGAGGATGGGGAGGCGCTGGTAGCCCTCCAACATCGCACCCCTTCGCGTAACCCGAATCGTGATCTTGCTTATGCGCTGGCGTGGGTTGTGTCCGCGCACCCTGGTGCAACCTTGGAGAATGGCCATGCGGATGGTACTGAGCCGGCTTTGACTGAGATCCTCGATCCCACCCAAGACATCGTCTTTGACGAGCATGACAATTTCAATTGGTGGCTCCCCGAGGCGGCCCAGTCCGACCCTCAGCATCTGCAGGCTATTGAGGCTGCTAACGAGAGTGTTCTGCCGAGCGCTAAGGTAGAGGCCAAGATTTCGGGCACCGCGTGGTGGATTAATCCAGGGACGAAGGCCCACATTCGGTGGGTGCGCCCTGAGGCTGAGGATCAGGTGTTGTACGCTCTTGCTCGTATTGCTGCGCGTGGCGAGCTGAAATTGGGTGCAGAGACCAAATTCGCTGGCGCATTCCGTACTCATGGCATTGTGGTGCCGGTGTGGGATCTCGATCCGCATCGGGAGTCTGCTAGCTATGCGGCAGATCTGGAGGCTTTGGATGCCAAGATTAGCGCCGAGATTGATAATGATGCTCCGCTGAGCGCTGATGAGCGCCGTCAGTTGGAGAATATTAAATCTCGTCAAGTCACGCTGCGCTAGATTCACTTGCTCCCGCTCTTTCGAGTGGGAGCTTGGATCTATTTTCTATAGGTTGATCGAAAGAGGGGGCAGTAGGTGGGGGTAGGAAAAGCGGGTAGTAACCGAGAGGTATTGGTTTAGTAAATCTGCCGCTTAGCTGCAGATTTCTCCTAGTTTCTGAGACTTTCTTATTCGCGACTTAAAACCGTGCCCATAATTTCATAGTGGCAATTGCGGTCTGGCTCGTGCAGAATTGGGAACAAACCTCATTTTAAGTGATTGTTATCACAGCTTTCCTTCTAGTGTGGAGTCAACAATATGAAGGGACCCCTAAATGGAAGCGTTCATTAATTTTCTAACGTCGGTTATTTGGTCACCGGCACTTATCTTCTTATGCCTCGGCGCCGGTGTTTATTTCACCATCGCCACCGGTTTTCTCCAAATCCGGTGTATTCCCGATATGCTTAAGCAATTACGCGATGGAGAAAAATCCGAAAACGGTATTTCCTCATTCCAATCATTGATGATCTCACTCGCAGGTCGCGTGGGCGTAGGTAATATTGCAGGTGTAGCCACTGCCATCGCCTTTGGTGGCCCGGGTGCTGTCTTTTGGATGTGGACCGTCGCACTGCTCGGCTCCGCCACGTCCTTTATAGAATGTACCCTCGCGCAGATTTACAAAGAACAAGACCGCGATACCGGCGAATACCGTGGTGGGCCAGCCTACTATATTGAAAAGGCCTATCGCGGAACCAAAGCTGCGCCCTTTATGAAGATCTATGCCATTATTTTCGCTGTGTCCATGGTGCTCGCTACCTCCTATTTCCTCCCAGGTATCCAAGCCAACGGAGTAGCCGCCGCAGTCGAGAATGCATGGGGTACCGATGTGACGATCACCTCGATCATCCTCGCTGTGGCCTTGGCTATCATTGTCTTCGGGGGCGTCAAGCGCATAGCTAATTTCGCCTCCTTCGTCGTCCCGTTTATGGCTGTTATCTACATCATCGTTGCGCTTGCAATCCTCTTTGCCAATTACGATCAAATCGATGATGTCTTCATGGTCATTATTCGATCTGCTTTCGGTCTCGACGCCACCTTCGCGGGTATGCTCGGCGTAGCGATTATGTGGGGTGTTAAGCGCGGAATCTACTCCAACGAAGCAGGACAGGGTACCGGCCCCCAGTCTGCAGCGGCGGCCGAAGTATCCCACCCCGCTAAGCAAGGTTTCGTTCAGGCTTTCGCCGTCTATATTGATACGCTCTTTGTCTGTTCGGCAACTGCCTTCATTATCATCTCGACCGATATGTACAAAGTCTTTGAAGGCGGCTCCGATGAGGGAGCAGTTATCTACAGTGGATCCTTAGCCGAGGGTATTCCGGTAGGCCCAGGATTTGTTCAAGCTGGTCTTAATAGCTTCGCCGGTGGCGTTGGGCCAAGTTTCGTTGCCGTGGCTATTATGCTCTTCGCCTTCACCACGGTACTGGCCTACTACTATATGGCTGAAACCAATATCGCCTACTTCAATCGCTGGATTGGCTCTTCCGTCATCCGTCGCACCATGGTGTGGGCACTGCGTGCGTTAATTATTATATCGGTCCTTGTTGGTGGCATGACTACCCCAGGTACCGCATGGGCTCTTGGAGATATCGGAGTGGGAATGACAGCGTGGTTAAATATCATCGCTATTCTGATCCTGCAGATACCAGCCCACAAGGCACTGCGTGATTATCAACGACAGAAGAAAGCTGGAGTGGATCCCCAATTTGACCCCGCAGCTATTGGCATTAAAAACGCAGACTTCTGGGAAGAGCGCACCCGAAAGCGCACAACTCGCGTCTAAATAGGAAAAAAGTGGGCCTATATAGGCCCACTTTTTTGTTAACGCATAGAATCAAATAATGCCGTTGCTCCCGCTTCATCCCACAGCACCACGCTACCCACATCATATTCAGCGAAGCCACCAACTGGTACCGTCTCAGTTCGCACCCCAGAGCGCATAGCAAAAGCCACGCGGAGCAGATGCCATAGATGATCACCCGAACCCGCCGTGAAACTATCAACGGTTGTAAGAATTGTGCGTATCAGACGGTAGGGGTTGAAAATGATACTTAAGTCGGTGGTTTTATTAACTAATGCCGAGAAAAATTCCCGCTGCCGCTGCACGCGGTCGAGATCACCCATCGCTGTTTGGCGGGTGCGCACATAACCAAGGGCCGTAGGACCGTCGACAAGTTGGCAACCTGCCCCTATATTGAGTTGCGCGAGCGGATCTTCAATGGGCTGATCGGGGCATACCTCAATGCCCCCCAGTGCATCCACCACATGGGCTAAGCCACCCATTCCGATCTCCGCATAATGATCGATACTTAAGCCTGTTGATTCCTCCACTGTTTGGGTAAGGAGCGGCGCGGATCCATAGGTAAATGCGGCGTTGATTTTATCCATCCCGTAACCTGGAATATTGACATAGGAATCACGCGGAATAGAGACCAAGGTGGCTTGTCCACGCAGCGGAATATGCATGACCATAATGGTATCTGTGCGCCGGGAACCAATATCACCACCCGTACCTAAACGGTTCGCTTCTTCTTCACTAAGCCCAGCTCGAGAGTCTGAACCCACCAATAGCCAATTCGTTCCCGACGTAGACGCGATGGGCGCCGCGGAGGCGAAAGGAGTGCGATTGATCTTCATATCCAGCCACAGCACTGACACCAAGGAAAACACCACAATGGTGGCCAGAATCAGACTCAACGATTTGAAGAATCGTCGTGCCGGAGAGCGCCGCGGGGCTAAGCGACGAGGCGGCTGTGGAATTATAGCTGGACGCTGAACGGGTAATTCTTGGCGTGGTCTTATAGGGTCGGTACGTGAAGGTCGCTGGATCGGGCGCTGTGGTGGGGGCTGCATCCTAGGACGCGCTCGAACGGGGCGACCGAAACGATCAGTGACGATCCTGCCCTGAGCATCACGCAGATACTCGATATGGTTGCCCTGGTTAGTCATAGCTTTAACAGTAGTAGTAACAGCTGAGGCCTTGAAACTATTTAAGGTTCAGATATACAGATCCAACAAATGCCACGAGATCAATAAAGAAATGCGCGAAGATGAGCGGCCACACTCTATTCGTTTTGTGGTAGACATACCCAAATACTATCCCCATAATAATATTGCCCACCCCAGCGGATATGCCTTGGTAGAGGTGATAAGAGCCGCGGAGTAGAGCCGAAGAAGCTATCGCTTTTACCTGCGAGACCCCAGCGCTTTTCAGGCGCGTCATCAACCACAGCACCACTACTACTTCCTCGCTAAAAGCGTTTGCGGCAGCGAATCCCACACTTAATCCGATATGCCACCACGGGCTATCAGCTGGAACCGGTATAACCTGCTTACTCAGGCCTAGATGCAGGGCACCTAGATAGAAAAGCAGTCCCGGAATCCCAATAAGCGCGGCCAGGCCCACCCCTAAACGTGCGGAATAGACGAGGTGTGCTACTGGCCATAGCCGAATCTTAAGGAGGTAGAGGCACAAGAAGCCCCAGGAAAAAACCAGAGCGATGGAGGTGAGCTGAAAACCGATATCGATCAGTGGCAATGGTGCCCTCGAGGGAACAATTGCGACCTGCTGCGCATTCAGCGGTTTGGTGTCGAGTAACGAGCGGGCCAAATTCAACAGTGCTCTCAGCCCCGAAGTACCAAAGGTAGCAAGGAGCACCACCACAATCTCTGCCCCTAGACCAGGCTCCCACGGACGCTGCTCAGACTGAGTTGCAGATATGCTCATGTGGAACCTCCAGGTGTTGATAATTGCATGGCGAGGCCAAAAAGTTCTGCCGCACTGATTCGTAATGCTCCGAGATGGATAGAACTCAAGGGCGACAGGTGGGGCAAGGATAAAGCCGCGAGACCCGCCATATTGTAGGTTGTCGCCCAAGGAGTCCACTGGGTCTGCCGATAAAAATCCTCCTCGGGGGAATAAGAGGAAAAATAGCCGTGGACTGGGGGCAAAAATGCCAAGGTGGGACTGAGCACCACATCAACCTCCCAAGCGCGGAGGATTTGATCCTTCACCGACATAAACTCCGCAACCGCTTGCCGTCTGGAGGCCTGTGATAGTTGTGCTCCACGCTCACGCAGCCACTCCACCAATGAAGAGGCTGCGCCTGGAATACGCTGAGCACGCAAGGCCAAAATAGTGCTAAAGGCCTCAAAAGGGGAATCGCCATAAGGCCGAGCAAGCACCGAGATCTTATGACCCTTCTGACTTAGCTGCGTCGCAGCGCTATCGACTGCTTCAAGCATCATATCGGCCACGGGGGTCTCGGCGTGGAGCGGTTGGGTGAGCACCCCAATGTGCAGGGGAGGTGGGGTCACAGGCCTGATTGCATGCACATAGGCGGCGTCAGCAAGCGTGCGTGTGAGGAAACCTTGCACCACGGGATTTGCTCCCGCGGTGGAATGTGCTGGCTTAAACCCTATCAACCCCGTCGCCGCTGCAGGAACGCGAATCGAACCGCCCCCGTCAGAGGCATGGGCCGCTCGTACCAGCCCGCGAGCCACCATAACAGCCGCTCCGCCCGAGGAACCGCCAGGCGTGTGACCGGGCAAGAGTGGGTTATCGGGGCGCGCCTGCCCCACCGGCTCGGTATAGGCAGATAGTCCCATTTCCGGCGTGAGAGATTTGCCAGGGATGATAGCCCCTTGGCTGAGGATAGAGGCGAGGAAGGCATCCGTTTCTGTGGCCATATAGGTGCGGTTGATATTGCCCAAAGTAGTGGGCATGCCCGCTATATCGCTTAAGTCTTTGGCAGGAATAATCCAACCACTTAGCCGCCCGTGAGCATGCGCGCGGGCGTGGGGGTCAAAATAGGAAAACCCATGATCCTTAGGGGTGAGTGCCTGTAGCTGGCTTGCCAGCTGAGAGACTGCAGAAACAACCATAGGATTAGCGTACCGAGTCCGCCTAGGCTGCGGTAGCATCGAGCATCATGAGCATATATGGGAGTACGCGGTGAACCAGCCAGTGACAATGTCCTATCTTGGACCAGCGGGGACCTTCACTGAGATGGCTCTCGCCGAATTTCGACGTGCGCATTTTTCTGGGGTTCAAAGCAATTCCCTCCCTACTGACTCTCCCAGCGAGGCTATCTCCGCTGTGCTTGATCGCCAGGCCGATTATGCATGTGTAGCCTTGGAAAACTCGGTTGATGGGCCCATTACAGCCACCTTTGACGCGCTAACGAGGGGGGTGCAAATTTATTATGAGTACGACCTAGAAATCTCTTTCGCCCTCATGACTCGCCCTCACCACAGCTATGGCAAGCGCCCAATATTAAGCACGCATCCGGTGGCATACCAGCAAACGAAGGTGTGGATAAAAGATCATATTGGTGAGCACGAATTTCTCCCCGCATCCTCGAATGCTGCTGCCGCACAAGCAGTAGCTAGAGGTGAGGCAGATATTGCAGTCGCACCAGCCCTCTCGGCCGAGATCTACGAATTAGAGATCAAGGCCACTCACGTGGCAGATCAGGCCCATGCCATGACCCGATTTGTTCTCGTCGGTCTCCCTGGAGTCCCCACCCCACGGACCGGTCATGATCGTACAGGTTTAGCGTTCACGCTGCCGAATACCCCGGGATCTCTGGTAGGGGCTTTAAATGAATGTGCGGTACGGGGTGTGGACTTAACCCGTATTGAATCCCGCCCCCTGCACCAGGGATTGGGTAGCTACCGCTTCTACGTGGATCTTCATGGGCATATATCTGACCCGGATATCCAAGAGGCCCTCGCGGCACTGTACCGCCGCGCCACTGATCTTATCTTTCTAGGTTCATGGCCGCGTATTGATGCCCCCATAGACCGCGTTGACCAAGAGCCGCGTTATCGGAGTGCTCAGTCGTGGATTCAGTCCTTATTGAAAGGCACACCAGTGGGCTAGACTATGCTCGTGGATCAGCACCCATGAACTGAGTAAGACAAGAGGGGAATCTATGAGTGGTCGAATTATTGTGATGCGCCATGGCCGGACGCATTCTAATGCTCGCGGAATTTTTGATACTCAGCTACCTGGTGCGGAATTATCGGTTATAGGCAGACACCAAGTACGCGAATCCGGACGCAGGCTGCGCACGCTTAGCGATAACGTAGGCTACGCTGCGAGCTCCCAGGCTTTACGGGCCCAGCAGTCCATGCTCCTCGCGGTGGCCGCATATTGTGGGGACGAGGGTGAGGTGCCTCAGATCGCCCAGCCAAAAATGACTATGACGGTGCTGCCAGGCATCCACGAACTGGGAGCGGGTGATCTCGAGGGGCGCAGTGATGATCGAGCCCACGATGCTTATATTGCGACGTTGAAGCAGTGGAATGAGGGCGATCTACATGCGGGAATGCCGGGTGGAGAGACCGCCCAGGATTATCTCAATCGAGCGACCCCCATCCTAGAAGCGGTTGCTCAACGCTGCCACGACACCAACCAAGATAGCTTAATGGTTATCCATGGGGCGGCTATCCGCATCCTTGGGCTGCATGCGACAACACTTGACGGTGATTATGTTCGCGAGAGCTATATCGCCAATGGCTCCTTGAGTATCATCGAACCCCGCGGCGCTTTCGGTACCTGGACGTGCAAGTATTTTGCCGATCAACCAGTACCCTAGGAGCGACCCTAATAACCGCGAGCGTGTAGCTCCTCATCGTCGAAGCCAAAATAATGACCCACTTCGTGAATCACCGTAATGCGCACCTGTTCTGCTAATTGTTCCCTAGAGGTACAAAAACGCTTTAATGCCTCACGGTAAATCGTGATGGTATCGGGTAAGTATCCGGCGTTACCAAATTGACGCTCCGGAAGTGGGATACCCGTATACAGCCCGAGCACTCCAGGTCCTGAAGGGTGCAGATCTTCAATCAATATGGCTATATTTCTCATATGATCCCGAAATTCGGGGGGAATTGTAGCCAGTGCTGCATCAACTAGATCCGCAAAGTCTGCTTCAGAAATCTCAACCATATATCAAGTCTAGTGATTAGCGTGGTGGCGGTGGAGCCACACCATCAAGAGCCTCGGGATTAATAATGGGGGCGCGTTCGGGGCGCTGCTCAGGGGGGTTCCCGTTGATAGTGAAGTCGCCCTTGGCGCTGCCCTCGAGCACCGCAAAGCGATTATCAACGGGGAAGACGAGCGAGCAATTCACACTGTGGGAGCCAGTATCCCAAGAGCTGGGGGCAATCGTCGTCCAAAAAGGCTTAAGGGTGGAGAAATACAGAGGATCATCGCCTCCGAGATAATCACGGGCCGCTTGGGTGCATACACGACTGAGATGATTATCTTGCTCCTCGGTCGACGGGATCGACTGCGGAAAAACCGGGAGCAGATCAATAACGGCGGTGATCTCCATCTGATGCGGCTTTCCACAGGCAACCTGCTTCGTGGAATTAGAGGCGTCGAGAGCTAGGCACGTTCCTACGGGTGAGATGCGGGCCTGATCTTGATCTTGGACTCTGCCTTTGGTTTCAATGACCTCGCCGAGTTCATTCGTGGCCTGAATCCCACACAAAAGTGTACGATCGCCCAAATCCCACGACTCTTGGGGTGGCAGGATTGAGGCGATGGAATACTTGCCCAAGGGGTCGAATTTCGCATCAAGGTAGCGCATTGTAGGCGCTAAGCATAGTTCTTCTCGCAATTGCGCTTGCCGCGTCTGGTTAGGCATAGCCGCACTAGGGCCAAATTCACTGCTGGGGTAGGTGCCAAGATCTTCGCGGGAGGAGACTTCAAAACGGTGCAGACTGGCACAATCTGCCTGTTCAAAATTACTAACGGTGCCGTCGATAACAGTCCACGTCACGCACGAGCCGACATCGGCGGTGGTAAAAGAAGCGGTAGATGCGGCCGGTACCTTGGTGGTCATGTCGACGGGGGTGACGAGTGGAGAACTTAATTGGGCTCGCTGATATTGATAGGCACCCATGGCACATGATGCCGAGAGGGCGGCTACTAATATAATCCGCGTTGCCGTGGCGGATCTAAACTCTATCTCCATCTCAACCTCAGGTACTCGTATCGCTATGTTGATCCCAGCGTACTACGTTTTCTCGGCCCGTATTCTTTAAGTATTACAAGGATTAGCGGTAGGCTAAAGATCGTGATTGATCTAAAATTCCTCCGCGAAAATCCTGATATCGTCCGCGCATCCCAGCGCACCCGCGGCGCGTCACCTGAGCTTGTCGATGCTCTCATCGAAGCCGACGAAGCCCGGCGACAAGCAATCCAAAGAGCTGACGAGCTGCGCAGCGAGCAAAAAACCTTTGGGCGGAAGATCGGACAAGCCGATCCTAGCGAGCGCCCTCAGCTTTTAGCTGGCTCCAACCAGCTCAAAGCTAAGGTTAAAGAAGCGGAGGAGGCCCAGAAGGCAGCAGAGGAGACAGTGAACTCCTTGCAGATGCAATTGGGCAATATCGTTGAGGGTGCCCCGGCCGGTGGCGAAGACGACTTTATCGTGCTGGAGCATGTAGGCGAACCCACAACGTTTGATTTCGAACCTAAAGATCACCTCGACTTGGGCGAATCCTTAGGGCTTCTTGATGTTAAACGTGGTACTAAAGTTGGTGGTGCCCGTTTCTATTACCTCACTGGTGATGGGGCCTTCTTGCAACTAGGTATGCTCACATTAGCTGCCCAGAAGGCTCGTGCCGCTGGCTTTGAATTAATGATCCCGCCAGTTTTAGTGCGCCCCGATGTCATGCGCGGTACCGGTTTTCTTGGGGAACACTCCGACGAGATTTACTACCTCGAACGGGACGACCTCTATTTAGTGGGCACCTCCGAAGTAGCGCTAGCTGGTTATCACCAAGACGAAATTATTGACCTCACGCAGGGGCCGAAGAAATATGCCGGCTGGTCGTCGTGCTTTCGCCGGGAGGCTGGCTCCTATGGCAAAGATACACGCGGTATTTTGCGCGTTCACCAATTCGATAAATTGGAAATGTTCGTATATTGCAAACCAGAGGAGGCCGCAGCCCAGCACCAGGCTTTGTTAGATATGGAGCGCGATATGCTCTCCGCCGTCGAAGTCCCTTATAGAATTATCGATGTCGCTGGGGGTGACCTCGGGTCCTCCGCGGCGCGTAAATACGACACCGAGGCGTGGGTGCCCACCCAACATACGTACCGAGAACTCACCTCAACCTCGAACTGCACGACCTTCCAAGCCCGCCGCTTGCACACCCGCTATCGAGACGAGAATGGCAAGCCACAGATCGCCGCGACGCTCAATGGCACGCTAGCGACAACCCGGTGGTTGGTTGCCATCTTGGAAAATAATCAGCAAGCTGATGGTTCCGTGGTTGTTCCTGAGGCCTTAAGGCCCTTTGTGGGCAAGGATATCTTGGAACCGAAAAACTAAGAACTGAGGTTATAAGCCATGAGCCGCCCAGGTTTTCACCGCGTTGAAGATATTTTCCTCGTAGAGGATTCAGTCGAGGACGTTCCCCTCCATCCCGATAGCCGCGAGAGTTTTTATAATCGCATCATCGTGGGGGTGAAGGCCCTATTGAAGGCCCAAGGAATTACGGTCACTATTTTTGGGGCTGAGAATATCCCAACCCAGGGCCCGGCGCTCATGGCGTGTAACCATATGGGCTATTACGATTTCATATTCGTGGGTAGCTCCGCTTATTCCAGAGGCCGCCGATTGGTGCGCTTTATGGCTAAGAAAGAGCTGTTTGATATTCCAGGAGCGCGGCGGCTCTTAGCACGAATGAAACATATCGAGGTAGATCGCTTCGCTGGCCGAAGTGCTCTCGATCGAGCTGTGGCGAGTCTCAGGGACGGTAACCTTGTGGGAATTTTTCCCGAGGGAACCACGTCTCCGAGCTTCGAATTACAGGAGTTTAAAACGGGCGCGGCCAGGATTGCTAATCGAGCCGATTGTCCGCTCATTCCCATGGCACTGTGGGGCTCTCAACGGATCTGGGCCAAGGACCTCCCTAAACGTTTAGGTAGGAACCATTTTCCTGTGTGGCTAAAGGTGGGCGAACCGGTCGTGAGAACTGGCGATATCCATGAAGATACCCGCCGCCTCGAGCAAGCGATTAGCAATCTTCTTGACGAGGTGCGCGCAGCATACGAGGAGTTCAACGGACCGTTCCCAGGCGGTGAGAATTGGCGACCCGCCTCACTCGGTGGGGGTGCTCCTACCAGCGAAGAGGCTGCCGCTAAAACTCGAGCGATCCGCGAAAAACGACGCCTCAAGCGCGCCGAAAAGGAGGCTAAGAAAGCTGCGAAGCGGGAGCGTCGCGCGGCTCGTCGGCACCGCCGCGAAAAGAGACGCGAATTAAAATTCCTTGTAGCCAAGGAACTTTCCTTCTTCGAGAAGCTCAAGGTCATCTACTTTAAGTGGAAAGATTCCTAAATCGCCGGTCCGCATCTCGGAAAGGGATCGCTAGGATAGACGATATGACATATAAGTTGGTCGCCAGCGATGTGGATGGGACGCTCATTAACAGCGCCGAGCGGATTAGCCCTCGGCTCTACCGTGCACTTGAGTGCACAAGTGGCAGGTATCACTTTGTCATAGCTACTGGTAGGCCTGCCCGCTGGGTAATTCCACTGGTAAATCAACTACCCTTCAAACCTGTGTGCATCTGCGCTAACGGAGCTGTTGTCTATGATTCGGCTCGCGATCGTATTATAAAAAACCACAGTATTCAGGCGGAGGTATTGCGTGCTGTGGTGAGTAAAGCGCGAGAAGTCCTTCCCGTTGGGGTAGCTGTAGAGCGCTGTGGCACCTCCGTATTAGATATTAACCAGGGCTGTTATGTGGTGACCGAGGATTATGCCCACGCGTGGGATTCTACGGAACACAGCGTCGTGGATCTGGATTCCGCACTTGCTGAACCAGCAGTGAAACTACTCCTGCGTTATGAAGCCTTAACAGCGCCGGAGCTTTTTGACCTGATTCGCCCGGCGATCCCGACCGATCTGGTTCACATCACTTATTCGATTAATGAAGGTTTACTTGAAGTATCCGCACCGAATATCACCAAAGCCCAGACCTTGAAAGAGCTCTGTGATGATATGGGAATCGCCGCTAAAGATGTCCTCGCCTTTGGCGATATGCGTAATGATCGCGAAATGATCGAGTGGGCGGGCCACGGAGTGGCCATGGCTAATGCCCAACAAGAGCTGCGGGCTTGCGCTGATGAAGTTACCGCGAGCAATGATGATGACGGTGTCGCGCGGATTCTCGAGAGGGTTTTTGGCCAGTAGAATTAAGGCTCGATACCCCACCGCCAGAGAGAAGGCGAAACTGCGGGCGGCCCTTCAGACGTGGTTTTCAGAGAGGTCGAAGGGAGTGTGCTTTCTCTCGAGGGTGATTAATACTCTCTCGTTGTCGTTACGGTCCTTGTGGCTAGCGGTAATATAGGTGAGCGCTTACCTTTACGGGGAGAAAAGATACAGCACCAGTTTTTCTTTCTCGACGTGCCCCGAATGCGAAAAGCCACCACTTTCTGTGGTGGCTTGGGGCGGCAAATGGCGCGGGGATCTGGGAGAATATCCCCGCGCCAAGATTATTAAGGAGCTACGGGAGCAGGCTCATAAGCCTGGGCATCAACAGCTCCAGTGGCAGGATCGAAAGTGATATAGCCGTGTTCGAAATCGACGCGGATCTTACCGTTATCGGGGTGCTCCATATTAATGGGAAGTCCTAGCGGCCCAAAGTCGAAGCCCTGAGCAGCCCAGGTGTCACCAATGACACCCCACAGCGCCTGGGGTCCAGTGGTCTCGGAATCGACGATGATCCCGTTGTCGAAGAGCTGATAGGTCACATCGCGACCATCGGCGCCACTGTAGGTAATCGTACCAGAGCGCAGTTTGCCCAAGATTGGGGAGAGCTGGTTCCACAGTCGACTCAACTCCGAGTCGGAGGACAGCTGAGTTGAAGCACTAATGAGCGCCGGGATCTTCTCCAGCTTCAAGCCTTTGACTACCTCGATATTGCCAATCCTCTCAATACCGCCTTCAGGCAGTACACCAAGAGCGCCAGCGACACCGATGCCGAGCACGATGAGCGAGGCTGCCGAGACAATAATCGTAGTTGCATCACCATTATTGGAACTTAAGAGCTTGGTGAAAAGGTCCGCTCCTTCGGACGAGCTACCGGTTGCACTTGGTTGGCTCGGTTGGATTGGTCGGTTCGGCGTTTGCGGAACAACCGGTGGAATGGTGTTCTTTGGCTGTGGGTTAGGTCGAACAGCGTTGGAAGTAAGCAGATCATATTTAGCTTGAGCGATCTGACGGATGGTGCCCATCTTGTTGTATACATAGTCGCCGGGGCATTCGGTGAGGCCAACGTCGCGGTGGGCGAAGATATTGGGCAATTGCACAGCGGTACCATAGGGGTATTGGGTATAGCTGGTGCCCTCGGAATAGTGGGTATTATTGCCAGACGGATTAAAACCCGCAACTTTAGCGCGCCAGCCAGCCAATTCGCCGACTGATTTCAGCATTGCGGCAGTGGGCTGAGCAGTTTGGTAGTTGCCGAGCATTGAAATGGCCCAGGTATTTTGGTTAAAGCCGCCTGCGTGGGTACCAATGACGGCTTTGTTTAGTCCGCCGTAGCGACCTTCGTAGAGGTTTCCGTATTTATCGGCGAGCGCGTGGTATCCGATATCGCACCAGCCGAGTTGCTGGGCATGATACTGGTAAATGCCACGCACGATGCCTGGAGCTTGGGCTTCGGTGTAGTTATTGGAACCAGCTGTGTGGTGCACGACAACCGCTGATACCCCATCAGCGTATTCTGGCGATTTGCAACGAATCGATTCGTCGGCGCCCCAGCCCTTACGGGAAATCACGCGCGGCAAGCCAACCGCGTCATTAGCCAAGGTGATCTGGGTATCGACGATAGGGGATTCGCCACCATCAATAAAGACAGCGTCGAGCTTTGCAGCTTCCTCAGGATTAAAGAGATCGACACCGAGGATGGAGACCTGCACAGACTTAGTCGGTTCCACATAGATGGGTTCGGTGCCTTGGCGTTCGTAGTCAGCTACTTCGCGAGCGTCAACGGCCTCGGATTCAAACCATTCGGTCCAGGTACCGTCGGCGCGCTGGCTGCGGACGAAGGCGGCGATATCTTTCTCTCCCGCCCAGGTCATAGCGAAGATGGAGAATTCTTCCTCGCGGTTAAATTGTTTTACCGTGCGTTCGACGGGCCCCTCCTCGTCACTTTGAGTGGCGAGGGCTGCATCGTTGACCAGCACGTTTTGGCCGAGGTTGAAGTTCTCGGTGCTGGTGGTTGCAGTGATGGGTTCGATGCCATCAGATTCGGTTTTCAGTATTGAGGTGGTGCCCACGCCAATAGCGGTTCCAGCAATGAGGGTCATTGCTAACACTGCTGCGGTGATCGGGGGCGCCGAGGTAATGCCAAGGCGGCGGCGTTGTTTCACGTTAATCTCCCAACTTTATTGTGATTGATAAATGGGCACAGTCGTGCCACCTATCGGGCTTAACTGTAGTGTATTTATGGGGTAAAAGGGATGCATGTTGCTCATGTGAATAAGAAAGTGCATGTAAAGGGCATAAGAATTATTTTCCCGGCGTGTCGGATCAGTGAATATCTCGGTGTGTCCTGCAGAGCGAAACGCACCTTATATGGCTAGGGTTTTAGCTATGACTGACTTTGATGTAATCGTTGTTGGATCCGGACTCTTCGGTTTGACCGTAGCGGAGCGCGCAGCCAGCCAATTGAATAAGAAGGTACTCATTATTGAGCGCCGCGATCATATTGGCGGCAACGCCTATTCCGTGGCCGAACCAGAGACTGGCATTGAAATCCACAAATACGGAGCCCATCTCTTCCACACCTCCAATAAGCGAGTCTGGGAATACGTCAATCAATTCACCAGTTTCACTAATTATCAGCACCGCGTCTTCGCCATGCACAAAGGCCAGGCCTACCAATTTCCCATGGGGCTCGGGCTTATTAGCCAGTTCTTCGGAAAGTACTTCTCTCCAGACGAAGCTCGCGCCCTCATCGCTGAGCAGGCTGCCGAGATCAAGAGCGAAGATGCTAAAAACCTAGAAGAAAAGGCTATCTCTCTGATCGGCCGTCCCCTCTACGAAGCTTTTATTCGCGATTACACCGCGAAGCAGTGGCAAACGGATCCCAAGGATCTCCCAGCCGGTAATATCACCCGGCTGCCGGTGCGCTATAACTTCAACAACCGTTATTTCAACGATACCTACGAGGGCCTCCCTACAGACGGATACGCCGCATGGCTAGAACGAATGGCCGATCACCCCAATATCGACGTGCGTCTAAATACTGATTGGTTTGAGGTTCGCGATGAGGTGCGCGCCGCCTCCCCGAAGGCGCTCGTGGTCTATACCGGTCCCGTTGATCGTTATTTCGATTATCGCGAAGGAGCCCTAGGGTGGCGCACGCTTGATTTCGAGACCGAAGTTCTCGAAACTGGTGATTTCCAGGGAACTCCCGTCATGAACTACAACGATGCTGAGTTCCCCTTTACCCGAATCCACGAATTCCGCCACTTCCATCCCGAGCGCGACAACCAGTATCCTCAGGATAAAACCGTCATTATGCGCGAGTATTCACGCTTTGCGGAAGCCGGGGACGAGCCTTATTATCCAATCAATACCCCTGCAGACCGCGAGATGCTGTTAAAGTACCGCGAACACGTCGCCCGAGAGACCGCCGAGAATAAGGTCTATTTCGGGGGACGCTTGGGAACCTACCAGTATCTGGATATGCATATGGCTATTGCCTCGGCGCTAACTCTATTTGATAATGTGATCAGCCCGGCACTGCGCGCATAAAAGTCCACAGAGGTACTGAAGAAGTACATAAATAATCCCCGACAGGGTGCGCGAAAATCCGCACCCTGTTAGCTCTCTATAGCTGTATAAGGAAAATAGTGTGGATATCGTCATCAACAACTGCTTTTTAGCGCTGAACGATTCTCCACTAACCCCCGCCGTTATCGCTTTTACTACCGCACTGCGGCCGGTATATCTCACGATCTCTCTATTTATTATGGCGGTACTCTGGTCCTGCTTGCCGAGGCTAAAAAGTCCGCTTCGGGTCATATTTGCGTTGCCTATTTCGGTCGCGCTCGCCAGTCTGAGTGCAGAAGGTATCAAGATGATTATTGCCCGACCCCGCCCCGATATCGCCGGCCACCTTGTGGAAGTCACTAGCTTTGCCTTCCCTTCCGGACATGCTACGGCAATCACTGCCTGCGCGAGTATGGCCACAATAATATGGGGCTGGAAAAAGACGTGGTGGATTTATATCGTGGCGATTGCCGTGTATATATCAAGGCTCTATACCGGGGTGCACTGGATGAGCGATATTATTGGCGGTATTATCCTAGGGCTCATCATTAGCGCCTTGATCGCACGCCTACTGGGAATTTCTCGTCTGTCTTCGCGCCCCGAAAAACACTTCGAGGAATAATATTTTGAAGGTATGTACCCAATAGCTGCTTATAACGTGTCCCAGTATAGATATAAGTAAAAGCGCTGACCCTTCAGCGTTTATTGGTGCTAAATCGCGAGCCCGAACTGACCATTTCAGGCGATTTCTCCGCGCATTCGTGAGCTGATTAGCGCAACTGAGCGTGGCTATCTCCGCGAGGCTGGGGCGAAGCGACTACCCTTAAGTGGCGGAACTATACCCCTAGAGCACCACCCTGGGGCGGAAACGAAAGGTTTTTGAGCAATGAAGGACAACCAGCTGCAACGCTTCCTGCTTCCCCACATCGGGGAGCCTAGCGATGTGCGCAAGCTTTATATCTTAGAACACGAGGATAATCTCGAGAAGCCTCGATGGCATGATCGCAGCTCACTGACTATTCCAGCCGCCAGCGAACTTAGCTTCCTCACTTATTTCAACGCCTTCCCCGCCTCGTACTGGCGCCGATGGTCACAGCTCGACACCGTCATTTTGAAAGTGGATATCACCGGCACTGCCCGAATTAATATCTACCGCTCAAAGCCCGACGGAACCCGGCTGAGCATCAGCAATAAGCTCGTAACCGATGATGTCGCGGAATTCGAACTCTCTCTCGCGCCCTTCGAAGTTGGCGGTTGGCTATGGTGGGATATCACTACCGATACCGACGTCACCATTAATGAGGCAGGCTGGTACGCTCCGCATGCGCCACGCGCCCAAATTCTCCCCGACGGCACCACTGTTGGCCCCTTCGAAGCCCGCGTCACTGTCGGTATTCCTACTTTTAACCGCCCCACCGACGCTGTCGCAGCTCTACAGGCTTTGGCTAGTGATGCAGAGGTTGATGGTGTGATCGATGCGGTCATCATGCCCGACCAAGGTACCAAGCACCCAGCGGATGAACCAGGCTATCAGGATGCGGTGGAGCACTTCGGTGACCGCTTCTTCGAATTCCGCCAGGGAAACCTCGGCGGATCAGGCGGATATTCCCGCATTATGTACGAAGCCCTCGGCGACGGCGCGGCAGGGGCAAAAAAATCCCCCTATATCCTCTATATGGACGATGATATCGCCATCGAACCTGACTCAATCCTTCGTGCCCTGCAAGCAGCCCGCTATGCTAAGCGCCCTATTCTCGTAGGCGGGCAAATGCTCAATTTGCAGGAACGTAGCCACTTGCACTCTATGGGTGAGGTGATCGACCGTAGCACCTTCATGTGGACTAAAGCCCCCCACGTGCACTACGACCACAATTTCGACGAGCACCCGCTTAGTGATCGCGGAGCCGTTGATGATAAGCCCGATGCTCAGCATTCACGTGACCTGCACCGCCGGATCGACGTGGACTATAACGGCTGGTGGATGTGCATGATTCCGAGGCTAGTAGCCGAGGAGATCGGGCAGCCGCTGCCGCTCTTTATCAAGTGGGATGACGCCGAATACGGCCTGCGCGCCGGGCGCCATGGTTTCCCTACTGCTACCTGGCCTGGTATCGCTATCTGGCATATGGCATGGAGTGATAAGGACGACGCCATTGACTGGCAAGCCTATTTCCACCTACGAAATCGACTGATTGTGGCGGCGCTCAACCATGATGGCCCAATCGATGGGCTCCTGCGTAGTATGCATAAGGCACTGGTCAAACACCTTCTGTGCCTTGAGTATTCCACCGCAGCGATCCAAATCGAAGCTATCGATGATTTCCTTGCTGGCCCCGATCAGCTTTTCGATATTTTGGAAACATCGCTACCGCGCATAGCAAAAATCCGCAAGGAATACCCCGATGCGGTCATTTTAGACTCCGCCACGGATTTCCCCACCCCAACGGGAGCACCTGGGGTACCGGTTAAGGATATCGGCGGGCGCTTGGCACCGCTGAAAAAATCGGTGTGGCTACTAAAAGGGCTCAAACATTCCCTTCGTCCCGCAGATCGCCAACATCACGAGATTCCACAGGCCAATTTTGCGCCCATAGAGGCACGGTGGTTTAGTCTCTCGCGTGTCGATGGCGCCACCGTTGCCACGGCGGATGGACGCGGTGTGGCATACCGCAAGCGCGATCTCGACATGGCCAAACATTTATATAAGCAGTCACGGGAACGACATAAACTAGTTCGGGAACGTTTTGAGCACTTGCGCGCCGCCTATCGCGCCGCCTATCCCGACCTGATTAGCCGCGAAGCATGGAGCAAGGTATTCGATCATGACTGAAAATGACATCTTGGTGCAGATCCAACGCACCGTCGGTTATCCAATAACGCTGCGCATAGCCCGTGCCCTATCCCACATTGGGGAGCATGCCTTGGGGTGGATGGGAATTGGTGCGCTGGCTGCACTGTGGGATAAACACCGTCGTCCGCAGTGGCTGCGACTTATTGCAGCATCCTTCATAAGCCACGCATTATCGGTGATCATTAAGAGGATTGTCAGACGTCAACGCCCCCATGATCCCCGCATCACTATTGGGGTAAAAACTCCCAGCTCTTTGAGTTTCCCGAGTTCCCACGCCACCAGCACCACGGCCTTTTTCACCAGCCTATCGGCTATTGTGAAAAGCCGTGTGCCTTTGATTGGGGTCCCCGTGATGATGTTCTCACGGATGCTTTTAGGGGTACACTACCCCTCTGATGTATTAACAGGTGCGCTCGTGGGGTGGGCAACTAGTCGAGCGCTTGGTCATTCCCGGAAGGCTTAATGAGTAATGTCGAATGAATCCCTCATCGGATCTGAGCCACACACTCGAGGCTTAGAAGATAATAGGAAGCTGCATCCGCCTAAGAACCTTCCTGATGCCATGATTAAGGGGCTGCGGCCCAAGCAGTGGGTTAAAAATGTTTTAGTTCTAGCAGCTCCGATGGCAGCTGGTGCTGAAGCCCTGCTGCAGCCGCGTATCCTCACCGATATCGCAGTTGCTTTCCTAGCCTTCTGCATGGCGGCATCCGCCATTTATCTCATCAATGATGCTAAGGACGTCGAGGCTGATCGCCAGCATCCCACTAAGCGCTATCGCCCTATTGCGGCGGGAGTACTTCCCGTGGGCCTCGCCTTTTTTATGGCCGTGGCCTTTATCATCGGCGCTATTGTACTGAGTTATTTCTTCGCCAGCTCAGGCAGGAGTTTGGCCATCGTTATGACGGTGTATATAGCTCTACAGTTGGGTTATTGCTTTGGGTGGAAACATCAGCCGGTTATCGATATTGCCTTGGTCTCCTCTGGTTTTATGTTGCGAGCTATGGCTGGTGGCGTGGCGGCCGGCATTGATTTATCGCAGTGGTTCCTCTTGGTTGCAGCTTTTGGATCTCTCTTTATGGCCTCCGGAAAGCGATATGCTGAAATCCTCCTGGCACAAGAATCAGGGGCTAAGATCCGCAAGGCTCTTGAAGGCTATACGCCCACGTACCTGCGTTTTGTGTGGACTCTAGCGGCTACTGCCGTGGTGATGAGCTATGCACTCTGGGGTTTTGAGATGGCTCGGCTTTCAAGCCCAGTGGCTGGGGTCTGGTACCAAATTTCGATGGTACCCTTCACCGTTGCTATCTTGCGTTATGCTGCCGATGTTGACCGTGGCGATGGTGGCGCCCCAGATGAGTTGGCACTGACGGATCGCACTTTGCAAGTACTCGCCGTGTTGTGGGTGACCAGCGTAGTAATAGCGGTTTATCTCGTTTAAAATTCCCAACATAAACCAAGGTGGGGGTGGCCTTTGCTGCGTGAAGGGCAGGAAAACTACCCGTGCTTTACCAATCTGTTATAAAGTCTTTGCTGTAGCGTGTCGTGCCTATAATAAGCGCTAAATATAGTAGGTGCCTTTGTATTCCGTCATGAGGCGGGTACCATGATGTCGCGCCAAGGTATAGGAATTGGACAAGGAGAAGCATGAAGGTTTTCGCCCAAGCTCTACGAAAGGCTCAAGCCACAGTGACAGCAGTGGTCACCGCTGGTGCCCTTATGGTCGCTGGACAGGGAGTGGCGGAGGCTGCCAATCGTGACTGGCTGCGCGCTGATGCCACCGGGACTTGCGAATGGGACCAAGTAGGAAACTGGGTACAGCGCTGTGATGTGTGGTCACCCGCTAATAACCGAACCATTACTGTTCAGATCCAGCCTGCACAACGTGGGGGCAATGCTGGTCTCTACCTTCTTGATGGCGCCCGTGCGAGTGAACGAGCTAGTGCATGGACGACCTCAGCTAATGCTCCTGCCACATATGCGCCACATAATATCACCCTCGTCATGCCCGTCGGTGGCGCTGGATCTTTTTATATGGACTGGTTGGGGCCAGCCTTCTACAACGGACAAGGCTACCACTTCAAGTGGGAAACATTCCTTACTCAAGAGCTTCCCGTTTACCTTGAGCAAAATTTTGGCGTCGCGCGCAATAATAACGCAATTGCAGGTCTCTCCATGGGCGGCACCGCTGCGCTCAATCTCGCGGCCCGCCACCCCAATCAATTCCGACAGACCTTGAGTTGGTCGGGCTACCCATCCATGACCCTGCCTGGGATGCACTCCCTCCTGCGGTTGGCACTCGTTGAATTGGGTGGCTTTAATATCAACGCCATGTACGGTTTCTTCTTTAGCCCAGAACGCTTTTCAAATGACCCGCTGTGGAATATGAGCGGTCTGCGCAATACCGATATCTATATCTCTGCGGCCACCGGATTCTGGTCAGGCTATGACGGCCCAGGGATTAAATTTGGGGACCGGATCGTCGGCTCCGTACTCGAAGGTGTCTCGCTGTACTCCACCTCGGTATGGGAGGTTAAGGCACGTGCTGAGGGCTTGCGTGTAACGGTAGATTATCCGCCGGCAGGTATTCACAGCTGGGAACAATGGATCTCGCAGCTAGAGAAGACGAAGCCGCGAATTCTAGATTATATGAACGCTTGGTAGGAACCATTCCGCCGTAAGAACAACCCCGTTGCCGCACAGGCCGCGGGGTTTTTTATTGCGGTGCCCTGGTCATGTAACGATGTGAGCGTTGTTAGCTATGTTAAAGGTGAAAACAAAATAAACAGCTGTAAATCGGTGTGTCTCAACCCTAACTCTCAAGTTCAACTTAAACTTGAGCATAGTCTTGTGCCACAGTGGAGCTATACCCCACATATAGCTATACCGTGGGATAGGTGGGAAAAGCAGCAGCGCTTGAGCACCTGGAGTACCTAAAAAATCGCTAACACAAAAAGGAACCTATTATGCGCGACACCGCATCCCGTTCGACTCGACGTACCCGTTGGATTAGTACGCTCCCTGTAGTCATCGGCCTCGGATTAGTGGGAGTTATCCCCGCTACCACCATGGCCCAATCTTCGGGATCTTCGAATTTCTTTCCCGGCCTCACGGATTACCTCGATCCAAACTCCCAGGAACGCACCCCCATACGCGTGGATGAAAACCCCAATATCCAGGGCCTACCCGCCGGAGTTGAAGTTGAGCGCGTGAACTGGATTAGCGATCGCCGTATACAACTGTATATCCGCTCCGCCGTGATGCCAGGTGCGCCAGTGAAAGTTCAAATCCTGTTAGCGCGCGATTGGCACTCGAATCCCACGCGTACCTTCCCTGAAGTATGGGCCCTCGACGGTTTGCGCGCCACAGATATTGAGAATGGCTGGACCTCCGAGACTAATATCGAACAGCTCTTTGCCGATAAGAATGTCAACGTTATTCTGCCAATCGGTGGCGAGTCTTCGTTCTACTCGGACTGGCAGCGTGAAAATAACGGCAAGCACTATATGTGGGAGTCCTTCCTCACCCAAGAGCTCGTACCCATCCTGCGTAATGGCTACCGCTCCAATGAGGAGCGCGCGATCTTCGGCCTTTCTATGGGCGGCACCGCCGCTATTAACCTAGCTGAACGCCACCCTCAGCTCTTTAAATTCGTTGGCTCGTTCTCTGGTTACCTCGATATGACCAGCGTTGGTATGCCAGCTGCCGTCAAGGCTGCCCTTCAAGACGGTGGCGGCTACGATGCGGAGGCTATGTGGGGCCCTGAAGGTTCTCAAGATTGGATTGATCACGATCCGAAACTCGGTATTGAATCCCTTAAAGGCAAAACCGTATATGTATCAGCCGGCTCTGGTCGCGATGATTTCGGTGAGCCAGATTCCGTAGCCAAGCATGGGGCCAATTCCGCTGGTATTGGTCTGGAAGTAATCTCCCGGATGACCACCCAGACCTTCGTCGACTACGCTAAGCGTGCGCAGGTTGAGGTCATTTCCGTCTTCCGCCCCACCGGCGTACATGCTTGGCCGTACTGGCAGTACGAACTGGGACAAGCATGGCCGCATATGGCAAAAGCGTTGAATATCTCCAAGGAAGACCGCGGCGCTGATTGCACCGCTATCGGCGCCATTGCTGAAGCCACACGCTCTGGAATAATTGGTAACTGCGTCAACAACGAATACGATGTACCCGGTGGTAAGGCTGAAGACTTCACTAGGGGTCGTGCCTACTGGTCTCCGGAGCATGGAGCCTTCGCTCTCTATGGCCGTATCGGTGCTCTCTATACCGAAATGGGCGGTCCCGCTAGCTGGTTGGGCTTCCCCTTAAGCACCGAGCGTGAATTGGTACGGGGTGGCCGCTACGTAGCTTTCGAGCATGGCAATATCTACTGGACTCCAGCACTGGGTGCCGTGGCCGTGCCTAAGGATATTGTGGATAAGTGGGGTGAGTTGCAGTGGGAAAATGGCACACTCGGGTACCCAGTTTCTGCAGCTGAGAAGATCGGCGACGGCTTCGTGCAGCAGTTTGAAGGTGGCTATGTAGTCCGTACTCCCGATAACAAAAATTTCCATGTTCGAGGAGCGATCGCTGCGAAGTACCGAGCCATCAATACCGCGACCAGCAATCTGGGATTCCCTACAACGGATGAAATCGCCATCAATGGTGGTGCCTTCCAACGCTTCGAGCGGGGCAATATTTACTGGTCACCTGCAACTGATGCACACGTGATTAACTACGGTGATATCTTTGACGCATGGGCTAAGAAAAATTGGGAGCAGGGCGAATTTGGCTTCCCAACCCAAGATCATGCCCTAATTCCAGCGGGCGGCGAGATCGTTCACTTCGAACGTGGCACCATTTCTCAAATCAATGGTCTCATCGTTGAGGAGAAGAAATAGTGTATAAGGCTATGCCCTGCGCACTGCTGGTGGCACTGGGATTTTTAGCTGGGTGCTCGAGTTCCAGTGTCACTGAGGAGCCCACTGAGATGACCGTAGCGCCGCTCACTCGGGCCGCCCAAATGTCGAAAACGCCTAGTGCATCTGCACGCGCAGAACCGAGCACGAGCATCGATCTCAGCGTTCCACCTTTGAAGAACCCGCCCGCGCGTTCGGCTGGTGATCAGGCCGCCCGAGAAGTCAGTGACGTGCCCACCCCAGGGCTATCCCTGACTGAACAAGATCGGGAATTTCTCAAAGCTTTGGAATTAGCGGGGATCACGGTCACAGGTGCAGAGAATCAAATGATCGGCGTTGCGCAGGTCGTTTGTGCCAATAACTTTGCTGCCGCTACCCCTGCTGTGGCCGGTCAGCTCATCGAGCAAGGCCGCTCCACCCTGGCGGTGGAGCAGATAACTACGGTTATTGAGCAGGCAGCACGCCAGAGTTATTGCTAAATCTAGATTGAAGGCAGTATGAAAAAGTTTTTCACCGCGGTAGTAGCACTCATTGTTATTGGGATTATTATCGCGGGGGTCGTGGGTTGGCTGCGTAGCACCGATAATATTCCAGGTGCACCAGATTCGAATCAAGCGGGTCCAACGCAACCTGAATGGTGCCCACGGGTGGAGGTCATCGCAGCTCCGGGGACGTGGGAATCTGCGAGCGTCGATGATCCCCTTAACCCGATGGCCAACCCCAATTCTTTGATGCTGACCATTACTAATCCTCTCAAGCAGCGCTACCCTCATGGGGATATAAAGATATGGACCTTGCCGTATACTGCGCAGTTTCGCAATATCAACGCCCAACAGGAAATGAGCTACGACGATTCTCGCAATGAGGGGATGGCCACCCTTAAGCGAGAAATCAATGAGACACACCGCGAATGTCCGCTGACAGAATTTATTCTCACTGGCTTTTCTCAAGGCGCTGTGATTATGGGTGATCTTGCCAATGAAATTGGAGTGCATGAAACTCCTATTCCCTCCCACGTGGTCAGGGGTGTCGCCCTGATCGCTGATGGTCGCCGACAGCCGGGTGTGGGCCAGGCTGTGGGCACACCCGTGGGTGGGGTAGGGGCCGAGATTTCGCTGGCACCGTTGAATCTAGTAGTTCAACCCATTGTTCCTGGCGCAACCATGCGTGGCCCGCGCACCGGCGGCTTCGGAGTTCTTAATGATCGGGTCTTTGATATTTGTGCTCCTGATGACACTATCTGCGATGCTCCGCAGAATGTGAGCGATGCTTTCGGCCGCGCTTTTGATCTCATTGAAGCCAATGGTATTCATGCTCAATACGCCACGAATCCGAATGTCGTTCCAGGCACCACCGCACCGAGCTGGGTTGTGGAATGGGCTAGTGATTTGATTAATCGCGGATAAGCGGCCCTATAGGGTGTAAAATAATTTTTTTCGCAAAAGTAATAATCTTCTGGTTAGTACCGATCAACTAAGGGACACTGCCTTGTGGGTTCTTGCACTAGAGGGTGAAGCTTCGCGCGACAGCACTGATATGAAGGAGAATAATGGATCTTAATAAAGTAATTGGCCAATTTTTCAACGAGAAGCACGAGATTACCTTACCGCCGGAGATTACCCTCGCAGGGATGTGCGAGATGATGTTCCAGACGGAAAAAATGGCTGGAACTACCGATCGCATCGTGCTGAAATTTTGGGATTACTCTGAACGTCGTGACGGGCAGCTCAAGGAATACAGTCGCGCGGAGGTCAATACTCGGATTAAGGCCGTTGCCGCTCGCTTGCAGCAGGTGGGCTCCATCGGTGATCGCGTGATGATCCTTGCTAATAACTCTCCAGAGTATTTGTTTTCCATGCTAGGGGCCATGTACGCTGGAATGGTTCCCATTCCGCTTTATGATCCCAATGAGCCAGGTCACGCTGAACATCTTGCGGCCGTTATCGGCGATTCACAACCGTCTGCGGTACTAACTAATAAGGCATCTGCTCGCTCCGTGCGGGCATTCTTCGCTGATCGTCCAGGCCATGAGCGCCCCCGCATTCTACTCGTTGATGCTGTGCCCGATAGTTTGGCGGCCAGTTTTAGCAATCCGCTTACCTCCCCTGAGGCTGCGCGCATGCTTGCCACCCTACAAAAAGCTCCGGTCGATTTGCCCGCCTTTTTGCAATATACCTCGGGCTCTACACGCACTCCAGCTGGTGTTATGCTCACCAATCGCTCGATCCTGACCAATGTGTTGCAAATTTTTACCGCGGCTCAGCTTAAAACCCCTCTGACCTTAGTCTCTTGGTTGCCGTTGCACCATGATATGGGCATCATTCTGGCAACCTTTGTCACCATTCTAGGACTCGATTTTGAGTTAATGGCGCCGCGTGATTTCATTCAGCAGCCTTCACGTTGGGTCCAGCTCCTTGATAAACGGGAGTCGGGTACCCATATCTACACCGTTGTCCCCAACTTCGCTCTTGAATTGGCGGCCCGTTTTGCCAAGCCTGAAGCTGGACACGAGCTCGATCTTTCTACAGTTGATGGACTAATCGTGGGTTCGGAGCCAGTAACTGAGAAGGCAGTGGAAATCTTCCTTCAAACTTTCGAGGAATACGGGCTGAAAAAGTCAGCGCTGCGCCCTTCATACGGACTGGCGGAAGCGTCGCTTTTGGTTACCACCCCGCAAACGGAAAGTCGACCACTGATTAGCCACTTTGATCGCGATAAGCTGGCTCAGGGTCTCGCCGAGATCGTGGAGCGCAGTGATCGGTCCGTCGCCTTCACGTCCAGTGGGCAGGCGGTGCGCCCGCAGTACCTCACGATTGTTGATCCTGAGACCCGTGCCGAGCTCGGAGATTCCCATATAGGTGAACTATGGTGCCATGGCGATAATATGGCTGCCGGCTATCTTGATCGCCCCGAAGAAACCATGGCGACCTTCCGCAATACCTTAGGTCAGCGCCTTGTTGAGGGATCTCGGGTTGTCGGGGCGCCTGATGATGATCGATGGATGGCTACTGGGGACCTCGCCACCATTATCAACGGCGAAGTCTATATCACCGGCCGACTCAAGGATCTCATCATCGTCGCAGGCAGGAATCACTATCCTCAAGATATTGAATATACCGTTGAGCATGCCAGCTCTCAGGTGCGCCCTACCGCAGTTGCCGCATTCGCCACTACAGGTGAGGATGTAGAAAAGCTCATTATTCTCGCCGAGCGAGATCTCGATGCCGATCCTGCGCATGACGCCCACGCTATTGCGGCTATTAGACAAGCTGTAACCGATGCTCATGGAGTAGTTCCGGCGGATATTCAGATCCTGAATCCAGATGAAATTGCGCGCTCGTCTGCCGGTAAGATTGCCCGCCGGGTGAATAAAAAGCGCTACGAGAATTCCTAAATCCTCCGCAGTTTCCTCAAGACCCCACGATGATGGGTAGTGATCGTGGGGTCTTGAGGTGTGAAACAGCTATTAAACAATATGCGATATAAAATAGAGCGATTGGGCGCTGTCCTAAGGTGGCGTCCCAGTGTGAGCGAAAAGACGAGACAAAGGGTAGATTTTGACTAATCAACATGGTGCTGACGGTACGATTAGTGAACCGATGAGCGTGGACAAACTCAGCGTTTGGTTGCGTGATTGGATTATGCGCACGACGGGGTTACCTGAAGAGGAGATCTCTGATACCCAATCGATGCAATCCTTCGGATTGTCCTCGCGCGATGTGGTCATTCTCTCCGGCGAGCTAGAAAATCTCCTCGATGTACCACTTGATGCAACCATCGCTTATGAATATCCCACGATCTCGGCCCTAGCACAGCGTCTGATCAATGGCCCCCGCACTGACGAGCGCCCCTCCTCTAAGTCCCGAACCACCGCCATTATCCAAGAGCCTGCCACTCACGATATTGCCATTGTGGGATTAGCAGGGCGTTACCCTGGGGCTGAGAATGCGCAGCAGATGTGGGATCTCTTCCTCGAAGGCCGCGACGGAATCGGTCCACTGCCGGTAGGCCGCTGGTCAGAGTACGCGGCTGATAAGCATACTACCGAGCTCATCGAGAATATCGATATGACTGGTGGCTACCTCGACGATATTGCCTCGTTTGACGCTGAATTCTTCGGCCTATCCCCCCTGGAAGCCGCTAATGTTGATCCGCAGCAGCGCATCATCCTAGAGCTGACATGGGAGGCTCTGGAAAACGCTCATATCCCGCCGTCATCGCTCAAAGGCAGCCCAGTGGGCGTGTATATGGGCTCAACAAACAACGATTACGGCATGCTCATTGCTGCCGATTCTGCAGAGGCACACCCCTATGCGCTTACAGGAACCTCGAGTTCGATCATTCCGAACCGCGTATCTTTTGCCTTCGATTTCCGCGGACCTTCTATTAGTACTGATACTGCTTGCTCCTCGTCCTTAGTAGCTATCCATCAGGCTGTGCGCGATCTCCGTGAGGGAGCCTGTGATATGGCGATTGCCGGTGGTGTTAATATTCTGGCGGCGCCTTTTGCCTCTACCGCCTTTGGGCAGCTCGGGGTATTTAGCCCAACAGGCAAGATTCACGCCTTCTCTGATGATGCCGATGGCCTAGTGCGTGCCGATGGCGCTGGCGTTGTGGTGCTCAAGCGAGTAGCCGATGCAATCAAAGATCGTGACAAAATCGTTGCCGTGATTAAGGGCTCCGCCGTGAATTCGGATGGACACTCCAATGGTTTGACCGCCCCCAATCCCGATGCTCAGATAGATGTCTTAGAACGCGCCTATGCTGATGCTGGGATTGATCCCCGGGAGGTGGACTATATTGAAGCCCACGGGACGGGCACGATCTTAGGTGATCCCATTGAAGCCACCGCTATTGGCACCGTTTTAGGTTCTGGGCGCGATCCGCATAACCCGACCCTTTTGGGGTCTGCCAAAACCAATTTTGGCCATACCGAAGCCGCTGCGGGCGCTGCCGGTGTGATCAAGGTGGCGCTGGCAATGGAGCATGATATCCTGCCGCCGTCGCTGAATTTTTCTGCCCCGAACCGCTACGTTGACTTCGAGCGGGAACATCTCGAAGTGGTAGAAGACCCTCGCGAATGGCCTGAGTATTCAGGCCGTAAACTCGCTGGTATTTCCGGCTTCGGCTTTGGCGGAACCAATGCTCATATCGTGGTCTCGTCCTTTGAGGCGAGCGATTATCAACTCAGTGAGAGTCCGCGGGAACCAGAACTCCTTGGCGCCCCAGCGCTACTGCCGGTGTCGGGTTTATTACCGTCGCGGCGTCGGCAAGCGGCAGCCTCGGTTAGGGACTATCTGCAACAGCATCCCAAAACCGATCTCATAAAGTTCGCACGCTCCCTAGCAGGTCGCAATCATGGTCGCTCCCGCGCCGTGGTGAGCGCTCGTACATATGATGAGGCGATCAAGCGGCTGGGTGTGGTTGCGGACGGCAAGATCACCCAGCATGTGTGTGCTCAAGATGCCCCCGATACCCAGGGTCCCGTTTTCATCTACTCGGGCTTTGGGTCCCAGCACCGCAAGATGGCCAAAGACCTAATGGCAATCGCACCTTCATTTAAAGCGCGCTTAGCGGAATTAGACGAGGTGGTGCGTTTTGAATCAGGCTGGTCGATCCTCGATATTGTCGCCGACGATTCCCAAACCTACGATACCGAAACCGCCCAGGTTGCGATTACGGCCATCCAGATCGCTCTCACCGACTATCTGAGCGCACTCGGTGCCCGCCCGCGCGCTGTGGTGGGGATGTCGATGGGTGAAATCGCTGCCGCCTATGCCTGTGGCGGCTTGAGCGCTAACGATGCCATGCTCATTGCCTGCCATCGTTCGCGGCTCATGGGTGAAGGGGAAAAATCCCTCAGCGAAGAAGACTATGGCGCAATGGCAGTTGTTGATTATAGTGCTGAGGAGATTGCGCAGCTTGGCGCTGAGCATCCTGAGTTCGCGGCAATTGAGCCGGCCGTCTACGCCGCTCCCGGCATGAATACTATTGGCGGGCCGCGAGATGCCGTTATCAAGCTGGTAGATTTGCGCCAAAAGGAAGGGAAATTCGCCCGATTACTCAACGTTAATGCTGCAGGTCACACCAGCGCCGTCGATCCTATCCTGGGGGAACTGGCTGCGGAAATATCAGCGATTAATCCTCGTCCACTCACAATTCCCCTTTTCAGTTCTGTGGAACGCGGAGAGGTCTTTGAAGCAGGTCAGATCGTCCACGACGCTGATTATTTCGTGCGCTGCACTCGGCAACCGGTGTATTTCCAAGCAGCGTGCGAGCAGGCTTTTGCCCACGGACATCGCATGCTGGTTGAGATTTCCCCGCACCCAGTTGCGGCTATCCCACTGATGAATACTGCCTTTAGTGTGAATAAGCCAGATGCACAGCTTTTGTTCTGCTTGAAGCGCAAGGAAGATCCAGTGCTCACGCTCAGCGATCTTCTGGCTAAACTGTACGCAGCCGGTGCGCCAATCGATTTCCGTGCGCTGTACGGGGATGGCCCGCTGATACCAGCTCCGGGCATGCCGTGGAAGAAACAACGGTATTGGACCACTGCTCGCCCTGCCTCCTCTGCTGGGGGAAGTTTATTAGGCGAGATGGTTTTCCTCCCTGGAAACCAGTACGCTTATCGAGTACAAGCGGATGCAGTAGCGTCGCCGACTATGGTCATCGATGCAGTGATCTCAGAACTGGCACCCCAGTCAGTGATGACTGCGGCGAGTGAAAAGAAAACACTGCCGCCCTCCGGTGAACTCACCGTGGTTGCCGCCCGTACCTTGGGTGGACTGGCGATCACTCTATATGAAGTCGCTGGTGACTCTCTGACGGTCTTAGCGGAAGCCTTTGCTGCGGAGCAGGGAGAAACAGCACACCTTGATGGCCCCGCCTTGGCTGCGTCCTCGGGGGAGAGTCTGCCTGAAATGGCCCATGCTGATCTCCGCTGGGACCCTACAAGTGGCGAGACCGTTGAAGATCGCATGCGCGTTATTGTCAGTGAAGCAATGGGCTACGATGTGGAAGATTTGCCCAAAGAATTACCGCTGATAGACTTGGGCCTCGATTCACTGATGGGAATGCGGATTAAAAATCGCATTGAATATGATTTTAATATCCCCGAGCTGCAGGTCCAGGCGCTCCGCGATGCCTCCGTTGCTGATGCGGTGGCCTTGGTCGAAGAATTAGTCAGTGGACGCGAAAGAGAATCTGCCCCCGTACAGGTCAACCCTGAACCACAAGGTGGCGACCGCGGCGTAGGCGTAGCCCCGCGTGATGCGTCCGAGCGTCTCGTCTTCGCCACGTGGGCGAGTGTTGTCGGTCAAGCTGCAACGGGTGTGACCAATGCGTTGCCAACAATTACTTCTGAGCAAGCTAATCAGATCGCAGAGCGGCTGAGAGAACGATCTGGGGCAAAGATGAGCGCTGCCGATATACTGGCGGCAGATAATCTTGAAACCATTGCCAATATGGTGCGCGATAGCTTTGAAACGGACGTCGAGGGCAATATCCGAGTATTGCGGGCGCGACCTGAAGGTTCGCTCAAGCCCGCTGTCTTTATGTTCCACCCAGCGGGTGGCTCATCAGTGGTTTATCAACCTCTAATGCGCCGCCTGCCTGAGGATATTCCCGTGTACGGAGTAGAGCGACTTGAAGGGTCCTTGGAGGAGCGCGCCGCTGCCTACCTTGATGAGATTAAGCGGTACTCCGATGGTCTGCCCATTATCCTCGGTGGTTGGAGCTTCGGTGGCGCGATAGCTTATGAGGTTGCACACCAGCTGGAGGGAAGCGATATAGAGATCGCAACGATCGCCCTTTTAGATACAGTGCAGCCAGCACATCCAGTTCCGGACAACAAAGAAGAGACCAAGAAGCGTTGGCAGCGCTACCAAGCATTTGCCAAGAAAACCTATGGCTTGGACTTCCCCGTGCCTTTTGACCTTTTAGAGAGCGCTGGTGAAGATGCCCTCCTTGCTATGATGGCGGAATTCTTGAGCACTACTGATGCCTCTGAGCATGGACTATCTGCGGGAGTCTTGGAGCACCAGCGGGCTTCCTTTGTTGATAATCGCATTCTGGACAAGCTAGATATGACCAGGTGGGCTGATGTTGAGGTGCCGGTGATTCTCTTCCGCGCAGAGCGGATGCACGAGGGTGCTATTGAATTAGAGCCAGCGTATAAAGATATTGCCTATGATGGCGGCTGGTCAGCAATTGTAAACGATCTAGAAATCGTGCAATTGCAGGGAGATCACCTAGCGGTTGTTGATGAACCCGAGATTGCTAAAGTTGGATTAGCGCTATCGCAACGGATTGCGCATATCTCCCAGAGCTAGCCACAATGTAAACGAGGAACGGATGAGTCTGGACACCACCGCGGGAAAACTCGCAGACCTGAAAGAGCGCCTAGCCCAAGCCCAAGACCCTGGCAGTGAGCGGGCACGATTAAAGCGTGATGAGGCGCACCGAACAACGCCCAGGCAGCGCATTAATCGGTTGCTCGACGAGGGCTCATTCGTAGAAATCGGTGCGCTCGGTCGCACCCCAGATGATAACGATGCCATCTACTCTGATGGCGTCGTCACTGGATATGGCCGCATTGATGGGCGCCCCGTGGCAGTGTACGCCCACGATAAAACCGTATACGGAGGCTCGGTAGGCGTAACATTTGGCCGCAAAGTCTGCGAGGTTATGGATATGGCCATCAAAATTGGCTGCCCAGTTATCGGTATTCAGGATTCTGGTGGCGCTCGTATTCAAGATGCGGTGACCTCTTTGGCTATGTACTCCGAGATTGCGCGCCGGCAATTGCCGCTGTCAGGGCGCAGCCCGCAGATCTCGATCATGATGGGTAAATCCGCCGGTGGAGCGGTCTATGCACCGGTGACCACGGATTTTGTGATCGCCGTCGATGGGGAAGCCGAAATGTATGTCACCGGCCCCGCAGTGATCAAGGAGGTCACGGGAGAAGTGATTACCTCTGCTGAATTGGGAAGTGCCAGGCAGCAGGAGTTAAACGGTAATGTCTCCTATGTGGCCATCGATGAGGAAGATGCCTTTGGTTATGTGCACGATCTTCTTGAACGCTTGCCGCTGACCACCCATGACCCGGCGCCGATATTCCAGGCCCCCCAGGATGCAGATATTAGCGAGGATATTCGGCTTGACTCCTTTATTCCCGACGATGTCAATGCTGGCTATGATATGCACGATTTGCTGACCCAGCTTTTCGACGACGATAACATTCAGGAAATTCAGCCTAATTTCGCCCCAAATCTCATTACTGCTTTTGCCCGCGTGGATGGACGTTCTGTAGGTGTGATTGCCAATCAGCCGCTCGAATTTGCCGGCTGTATTGATGCTGATGCTGCCGATAAGGGTGCACGATTTATCCGCATCTGCGATGCCTATAATATTCCGTTGGTCTTTGTGGTGGATACTCCAGGCTATCTACCTGGCGTAGAGCAGGAGGAGGTGGGTCTGATTCACCGTGGCGCAAAGCTCGCTTTTGCGCTCGTGGAGGCAACTGTTCCTAAAGTTACGCTTATTGTGCGCAAAGCCTACGGCGGAGCTTATGCGGTTATGGGTTCTAAGAATCTCACCGGCGATATTAATCTCGCCTGGCCAACTGCCCAAATTGCGGTGATGGGGGCTGCTGCTGCAGTTGTGATGATCCAAGGTAAACAGCTTGATGCCATTAGTGATCAGTCTCAACGACAGTATATGAAGCAAGTTTTCATGGACTTTTATAATGAGAATATGACCAGTCCTTATGTGGCTGCAGAGCGCGGCTATATCGATGCTCTGATAGAGCCGCGCCATTCTCGCCTCGCCATCAGAAAAGCCCTGCGACAATTAGAAACCAAGCGCGAATTCGATTTGCCAAAGAAGCACACTATCGCGCCTATGTAGGAGGAGTGGCCTAGCTCAGCATCGGTGCCACGGATTCTACTTGAGCGCGAATCTCTTGGGCTTCGTGCTCACCAGAAATATCTTCGGCGCGCGCTTCGGCCTCGCAGCGCTGCTGATAGGAGTCAATTTCGTGTTGTTTACGTTCCTCATCCCAGCCGAGGTAGACCGCAGCTAAATCGGCGATTTCAGGGACTGCGGCAAGACCGCGATCCTTCTTCTCATGGTTGAGGCGGGTGCGCAAAACCATAATATCTTCTAGGTGCAGCGCACCTTCATGTGTGCACGCGAAGGCGATCTCCGCGCGTAAATATTCCGGTGCTGCGCCGAGCTCGTGGCCTAAGGTTTCTTCTTCTTTGATGGATTCGAGCAGGGTAAAGATATCGGAGCCGTAGCGGTCGAGAAGATCCTCGATATGGTCCACGCTGAGCTGGTATTCCGCCGCTAATTCTTCGCGGCGGTTCCACAGCGCATGATAGCCATCTGCGCCAATCAGGGGAGTGAGCTGAGTGCGGGAGGGCATCTGCTTAGCCTTATTGGTGCCGAGGGCAAAATCGACGGCATCTTCTGCCATGACGCGGTAAGTTGTCAGTTTGCCGCCAGCGATAACGGTGAGGCCAGGGGCAGCCTCGGTGACGGTATGCTCCCTCGAGATCTTTGTGGACTTGGTCTTATCCCCATCGGCGGTACCTGGTTGCAAAAGGGGCCTCAGACCTGCCCACGTTCCAATAATATCGTCGTGGGTGAGATCGGATGTGAGCACCGCATTGGCGTGATCGAGGATATAGTCAATATCCTCTTTATTGGCCACGGGGTTGACAAAATCTTCGTGGTATTTGGTATCGGTGGTTCCAATAACCCAGTAGCGCTTCCACGGAATAATAAACAGTACTGATTTTTCCGTGCGCAAGAAAAGACCTGTCTTTCCTTTGATACGGTCTTTTGGAATCACGATATGGATCCCCTTAGAGGCGAGGACTTTCAGACCGCCGCTGGTATCGGCAAGGGCTTGGGTTTGCTCTGTCCACACACCAGTGGCATTGATAATATTCTTGGCCTTAATGGTGTATTCTTTCCCAGTCTCGAGGTCGCGTACGACAGCGCCCGTGACCCGAGAACCTTCTTTTTCCAGATTGACAACCTGGGTGCGGTTAGCGGTATAGGCCCCGTAGCGAGCTGCGGTACGAATGAGGGTGATCACGAGGCGGGCGTCATCGACACGCGCATCATAGAAGCGAATGGCTCCGGTAATCTGATCTTCTTTGATATCGGGGAAGAGTGAGAGCGCACCAGACTTGGAATAATGCTTTTGGATAGGTACGGAGCCTTTGTGGGCGATTTGAGCCATGGCATCATAAAGGCCGACGCCGATGGCGGAATAGGAACGCTCAATGACTGGCATTTTGAGTGGCCACAAAAACGGTTGCGCTTTGACAAGGTGTGGCGCCAGGCTGCTGAGCAGGAGTCCGCGTTCGCGTAGAGCCTCGGCGACGAGGAGAAAGTCGAAGTTATAGAGATAGCGTAGTCCGCCGTGGACTAGTTTCGACGAGCGCGATGACGTGCCCTGGGCAAAATCTTGGGCCTCTACAATGCCGACTTTCAGCCCGCGGGTAGCGGCGTCGAGGGCAATGCCGGCGCCGGTGATACCGCCGCCGATGACGAGGATATCGAGTTCGTTGTTAGACATGGCGCGCAGCGAGGCGTCGCGATTGAGAGTGGTGCTCATGAGGTCTCCTTAGTTTGGGTTGTGACCTTAATTATGGCTGAGAAAAACCCAAAATGGGAGATGTTGCACTGAAGTTGCACATATGTGCATGGCATAATGGGAGCCATGAACGAAAGGCTTGACCTCGCGCACAAAGCCGCCGAAATGTACTATCTCAACAACCACACCATGGCCGCCATCGCCCAAAACCTTGGCGTCTCTCGTTCGACTGTATCCAGGCTCATCACCTACGCCCGCGAATCAGGAATCGTAACGATCAGCATTGATTCTCCTATTAAAACCGACATGGTCGAAGCCCTGGAGAAAACCTTTGATATCAAGGCCACGTGCGTGCCCCTGCGTCGCTCACTCAGTCCAGTTGCTAGATTGACCGCGGTAGCCCAGGTGGCCGCCAATAAACTCGCTCACGTGGTCGAGCACGGTGATATCATCGGAATCGCCTGGGGAAATACCACCTATGAGGTCTTAAGAAATATGGCACCCACTCCGCGCGATGATATCACTGTGGTCCAACTCAATGGTGCCACTTCACTAAGACGCCAAAGCTACCTCAACGCCGATACCGTACTTTCACGCGCCGGGGACGTCTTTAATGCCGAAGTAGTGCCACTGCCCGTGCCAGCCTTTTTTGATTATGAAGCCACCAAGGAAGCGATGTGGCGGGAGCGAGCCGTATTATCGGTGATCGATCTGATTAAAAACGCCGACCTCGCTGTCTTTGGTATCGGCGCTTTTAATGCCACCCTGCCCTCGCTCGTATATTCCGGGGATTACCTCGAAGAGTCGGATATCACTTCCCTAACCGCTGATGGAATCGTGGGAGATATTTGTACCGTTTTTATCCGCGAGGATGGTAGCTACCGCGATATTGCAGTCAATCGGCGCGCCTCGGGGCCTACACCGGATGACCTCAAAAGAGTAAAGAGGCGCTTGTGTATTGTTGCTGAGCCTAAGAAAGCCCCTGCGCTTTTAGGTGCCTTACGCGCAGGAGTCATCACCGATCTTATTGTCGACGAAGCCACGGCGCGAGCGGTGCTCGAGCGCGGTGGTACTAGAGCGCGGTAGTGATTTCTCGGTACAGCGCGATAGCCGGCTCAGGGTTGACATCGCCAGTAAAAAAGACCGCCGACGTAGCCAGTAGATGCAGTTCCTTAGAAATCTTGCCCCATCTAATCTCCACCCCATAACGCTGAGCCAGAAATTCCATGGCGAGCCTTAAAGCACGCCCGTTGCCTTCGCGGAACGGATGGGCATAGTCGAGGTGAGCATGAATCGTGGCAAGCTGGTGAACTTTATCATCAAAGCTCAGGCCCTCCCAGCTGTAGGAGGAGGCGAAGGTATCAATATAATCCAGATAGCGCGGGATACTCTCATAACTGAGAAATAGGGTGGGATTATTGGGATTCCAGCTATTATTCTTCATAATATTGACATCGCGCAGCGTACCTGCCCAAGAAAAGCTATCCCGAAAAAGCTCATAATGCACAGCCATAAGCAGTTTGCTCGGACTTAGCTCATGAGGAGGTTGGTGATAGAGTTGCACAGCACGCGCGGCGGTGCAGGCTCTCGTCCACGCCGTGAGAGTATCCAGATCTGTAATACCTGGAAGATTAACGAGGGTCTCAGTGCCTGGATAAAAATAGCCATCCCATTTATCCTGTTCAAGCTTAGACATGCTCAAACCTCGAAGCGATCTCTTGCAGCGCCATCTCGAGAGTGATCTCACCATTGAGTAGGCGCAGGAGCAGATCAACCTGCTCCGCATCTGGTTGGTGGCCTTCGATAATACTGCTTGCTATACGGTTGTCGGCATATGCGCGCTTACTGGGATCCAGCGGCGCTGAGTCGAGAGTGTACATCTGTGCCTCCTTAGGGGTGTGGGGTTGATCCTAGCGGTAAAAACACACCCTAGGAGGCAATGATGTGATAATTGATCCCCTATGAGGGGGTAACGGTGAAACTGTCGCGAGCCCGTTGCGCCCGTAAATTATTGTCCTGGCACTCTAATAAAATACGTTCCAAGGCTCGAGGGATCCCAGCGCGTATATAAGCATCTACCTGCGCATGAGCATGAGGCTGCTCGGGGTAAAGGCCTCGGATGATCACAGTGGCAATCTCGATGGGATTTAACTCCCATATAGTGGTGAGAGCGGCAAAAAATCTCTCCGTATGGTCAACCCCTGAAAGCGGCTGGTTATACGCATCCACGAGCGCCCGAACCTCGTCATTGGAGAATTCTCGAGGATTCACCAGCATTGCAAATAGTTCATCCTTGGTCTTTAACGAAGGCACCGATTTTTCCGCACGCAAGAAATGAGCGCGCCCAGTAAGCGTATTATCACGCTCTAGCTGCGCTGCCCTCAATTCCGCGGTGTCTTCCCCCAGAGCAGTCAGAGCGGTAATGATATCCCACTCCAATTTATTGCCAAGCGTCAGTGGGCCAGTCAAGATTGCGCTCAGCTCCGCGGCGCGCTCGTGTCCTGCCAGTGGAGCAGCCTGTACGAAGGCCTGTAGGAGCACCCGCTGGGCATCGCTGCCGTCGCGGGCGCGATCTGCCTGTGCTTTAAGTCCTGTAGCTAAGGCTATACGTAGATCCTCATCATCAGCTAGATAATGGCGAGCCGCAAAGAGGGCATGAGCGAAGATCTGGCGCATCAGAGCAGGATTCTCCTCCGCGGCAGCGTGAGCGAGAGCAATCTTGATAAAGATCCTCGGATCCAAGAGCGCATCACGGGTCATATTCCACAGCGATGTCCAGATTACGGCGCGCGTGATTTCATCGGAGATAGTGGAGAGAGCTTGTGCGATCGTGTTTACAGAACGCTGGTCAAAGGTGACCTTCGCATAGCTATGATCGCCGTCGTTAATCAGAATGAGATCTGGAGTCTCCAGGCCCACAGCCACGTCTATGGGAGTGAGGCCACCAGAGCGTTGATCGACAATGACGTCGAATGATTTCGTCCGTTCAATCGCCTGTTCGCGCAGCTTAAATAGCGACACCGTCAGGCGGTGTGGGCGAGTGACGTCGGTTCCCTGTTGCTCAATAGCCAAGGAAGTGATGAGGCCCTGATTAGTCTCGAGAACAGGGGAGAGGGTATCGGGGCCAGCACTATGGAGCCACCGTTGGGCCCAGTCGGACAGATCGCGGTCGGAGTGCCGGCCGAGTGTAACGATAAGGTCATCGAAGGTGGCGGTACCGAAGGCATACGTGTGGAAATAATCCCTCGCTGCTGCATAGAAATTGTCGCGGCCCACGTAGTGGACAAGCTGCTTGAGTACCGCAGCGCCCTTAGCGTAGGTGATACCATCAAAATTCTGGCGGGCGGCATCTACGTCGGGGATCGTCGCCTTGATCGGGTGTGTGGTGGGAAGTTGATCTTGGGCATAGGCCCAATTCTTCCGCTGCCCCGCAAAATTAGCCCACGCGCTGGTATATGCGGTGGCTGAGACTGAAGCATCAGCCCCCATAAATTCCGCGAAAGATTCCTTCAGCCAGAGATCATCCCACCAGCGTGGGGTTACCAGATCACCGAACCACATATGGCTCATTTCGTGCAGGATGGTATTCGTGCGCGCAGCATGCTCCGCATAAGTCGCTGGATCGCGGAAAATATAGGCCTCGGTGAACGTGACCAACCCCGGATTTTCCATCGCACCCAAATTATATTCCGGTACGAAGATGGAATCGTATTTCCCCCAGGGGTACGGGTAGCCAAAGTGTGCATCAAAGAAATCAAGACCTTGAGAGGTAATGGTGAGGATTTCATCATCGACGAATTCAGCCATGGAGGTACGCGCCCACACACCTAGTTCCACCTGTTGGCCCGTAGGTGAAGTCCACGTTCTATGGCGGGAGATATACTCGCCCGCCGCAAAAGCAGTGAGATACGTAGACAACAGAGGAGTTTCATCGAAATCGTGGCGCTGGCCGTTCCTGCTGATCTCAGGCTGGTTACTAAGCGCCACCCACCCCTGCGGTACCGTCAGCGAAGTGTGAAAATGGGCTTTGAGATCAGGTTGATCAAAGCACGGAAAGATCCGGCGAGCATCAGAAGGCTCCAAATGCGAGTACAAATAGGTGCGATTATCTGCGGGATCAGTAAAACGGTGCAACCCTTGGCCGGTACGAGAATATGACGAATTAGCTGCAATGCTTAAAACAATATCCTGATCTGCTGGAACCGTGAGCGTGATCCGCGCGCCGTCGAAATGAAAAGGCACGGAGTCGCCGTCGACTAAAACGCGTTCCACAGAGTGTCCTACATAATCCAGGAAAATGGCACCGCTCTGCGAGCGCATGGCAATATCGACCTGTACTGGAAAGGTGGCTTCGCTCTGGGCGCCTTCGACGTTGAGGTGAAGTCGGTAGCTATCAATATGGAGATCATTGCTGCGGGATTCAGCGTCTGTAAAACTCAAATTTGCGGTGCTCATAGTGGTCAGTTCAGCACATCACTACGATTGAGTACAAGTTTGTACGCGGTGCTTGGCACGTATATCCCCTGGAGGTTCTAATCGCGGCGCGACACCTCAGGGGGAGAATTCTGAGACTCGTTTCTGCACCTCTTAAAAGCGCCCATCGCCAATGTGCAAGCACATCGATATTATCCCTTTTAAGGCGCACATTAACTTAGCTCATCGTCGCAGAAAGCGGAGATAAGGCCGTTGGCACTAGTGGAATTAGGACGAACTGATAGACATCAATCGATGGTGTTTGGTGGGGATGATGAGATATTTTTATTTCGGAGTTCCTGTGAGATATTCTCAACGTCTTTTTGAATCTTCAGCAGGATTTGGGCCCCTTTAAAGAAGAGAAAAACAATCAGAACAGGGACGAAGAGAGTAGCGCCAATAAGGAGGATCTCCATGAGTCCAATCATATTTCGCATCCTTAGAAAAGATTATCGGTGCACGAGTAGCTGACTTTAGGACCGCCGACACGGATTCGGCTGTGGAAGACGCCTTGTGCATCTGGGTGCTGTAGTGATTAATTGTGTTATCCGTCCAAGACGGGGTTACCCTCGGCGATTTCGGCAACTCGCCCACCAAATGGATGGTGAGTGGTCTCAACCTTGATAGCATATACCTGGCCTGGGGGACAAGTGGCAGGAAGTGTTCGAATATACAACCCCCTGTCTTAAGAACGAGAGTCAGTTAAATATTCCGAGGCTAGGTGGTGCCCGCGACTTGCACCCTGTCCTGCCTGAAGTGAGTGGGCCGACGAGGGCTCTAGGCTGATGATAGTGCTGAAATTGGTGTTACGGTCTGTAGGAGTGTCAATCTATCTCTACTTATTTCACCCGCTGCTGCGTGTAGAGCAAGGCTATTAAATTCTAGCCAATTTTCAAGCATCTTGAGAACTCAGTGATGCTTCGAGGCCGACGTCAATAGGTCTGGTGTTCGGGTACTACCAAAAGGGACAGCGCAAAAAACTCCGCAATCTTCTTTGTAGTTATTCGGTCATTAGTTGCACCTTTAGGTACACCAACAGCAAAAATTCCAGTTTTTCACCGAATGTCGTAACCGTTAAACATCATTATTTAAACCAACAGCCTGGACATTTTTCCCAGTTGGATTAGTAAAAGCCCTCCCGAGGAATCCTAGGAGCGGCGAGAAACCCGAGCAGCCACGAGGCGCCACCCCAGCAATAGAAGTCCCGACATAGTGGAGGCCACGGTAATAAATGACCAGTGGGGAAGAGCGTGGTGCCGAGCCGTCCAGATTCCTAGGCCCACCACAACCGTGCTCAGCCAGACAATGACGCCGTTTTTCGGGGTGAATCCATTTTCACGCGTTGCTGCGATGATACCGCCGCCCGTGAGTGCGCCGAGAGCAAAGGGCCACCAGGTACCCAGAACAGCTAGAGGGGCGATACCTCCGTGCGCTAGGCGAGCTAAAAAGGCAAAAGCACCGACGGCAAGGAGGTCATAGGCCAAAAATTTCTTCATGGGCTTATCTTATCTTTCTCGTGCTCGGATACCACCTCGGGCTACGGAGATGAAGTAGATAATCCACCCGATGGCGGTTATGACAGCAAAGGATAAAATTCGGTAGACAAAAACCACTCCGAAAGCACTTGACGCAGTCATACCGACGGCTACGAGGCTCGCAGTCATGGCAGCTTCCACAGGGCCCAGACCAGCCGGGGATAACTGCGCGGTGCCCACAATTTTTGCGGTGACAAAAGCGAGGACTACCCCCATGATTGTGGTGTTATTGGGAACCTGTTCAAAGCTGGGCAGTACACCAGTGACGGCCCAAATGCATATCCACACGGCGATTATTTCAAATAACCAATTTCCTAGCGATAGCAGGGCGATAAAGCTAAAGCGAGGTGCACTCAAATGAACGCTATCGAGCTGTGAGAAATGCTCGTTCATGGTGCGCGTGTACGCACTTAAGTCAATGCGGAGCACTCGGGAAATAACAGCCATAACCGCGCTTAAGATCCGCGATGTTGGTTCGGGGTTATTCGTTGCCCACCACACGAGAGCAGCTAGGGAAATAAATACCGCCGCTGAGCCCAGGAGGGGAGCTAAGGAGAAGCTGGCACCCAGAAACACAATGGATACGAGCCCCAAAGCAATCAGCCATACCGTCGATAGTGCCCCAGAGAGCATGATGAACCATGAACTGATGACCACGGACACTCCCCACGCCCGCATATTTCGAAATTGGTAGACCGTTGATATTGCTGCCCCACCTGGAAAAGTGCTCGACCATGAATTGGAAATAAAGGTGAGCGCCATTGTTGCATGCGGGCGTATCTTATTTCCACCGGCATTAAGGAGGTGGCGCATCACTTCCGACATGGCCATAAGACTCAGAATGATAAAGAGGAAAGCTATAAGGAGTCCGCCAGAATTGGCATGAATCATCTCTTGGTAGCCACTAGCTAAGAATGGCATTTTGGAGCGCAACAAAAAAGCCGCGCTCCCCAGGATGATGAGAGGGACGAAAAAGCGGACCCACGGATTTTTTGACAGGGTTTTAGTCTTCCTCTTTGAGTCGCTTCATCAATTCACTAAAAGGTATCCGATCGTCGCCAGCCTCGACAGATCGTCGACCGTGACCTGCTGGCGCAAGGGCCATCGCGGCCGTGTGCTGAGAGGCGGTTGGATGAGAGTGAGTAGTGGACTCATTATGCCCGAGTGCTTGAGAAGCGCGCTTGATAAAACGCGGTGCCCACCAGTTATCTTCTTTGAGCAGGTGCATCACTGCTGGTACTAGGAGCATACGGATTACAGTGGCGTCGAAAAGCAGGGCGAAGATCATGCCGAAAGCAATATATTTCATCATGATGATATCGGAGAAGCCGAAGGCTCCACAGACCACGATCATAATGAGCGCTGCAGCGGTGATGATGCCGCCGGTATGGGCGGTGCCGTATTTGATCGCCTCATCGGTGCTCATGCCTTTATTGCGCGCTTCAACCATGCGTGAGACTAGGAATACTTCGTAGTCGGTACTGAGCCCGTAAACAATTGCCATAATGAGAACGAGCACCGGGCTCATCAGCGGCCCAGGGCTAAAGTGGAACAGAGAGGCGAACAACCCATCGACAAACATCCATGTGAGAATGCCTAAGGTGGCACCCATGCCGAGCAGGGTCATGATGACGGCCTTAGCCGGCAGAATGAGTGAGCCGAAGACGAGCGCCATGAGGAGGAACGTGGCAATCACAATATACAAGGCCATATAGGGCAAGGTGTCAAAAAGAGCCTCGATGGACTCGACTTCTAAAGCGGGAGTTCCACCGATATAGAGATTCACGCCTTCAGGTGCCGTAAGGCCGCGCAGCTCTTCGACTACGCGGGCATTGTCCTCGCGGTCAATAATGCCAGCCGATAGGATAGTGGTGCCATCCTTGGTTGGGGAGGAAGGGCTCAACCGTGACGTAAGTCCACGCAGCTCAGCGGCTTGCTGGTAGACCTGGACGAGCTGCTCATTCGTGGCATTCTCCACGACGAGTTTGATAGGTTCTGTGCGAAATTCCGGAAATTCCTCGTTAAAGAGCGATTGGGCCTTGCGCACGTCATGGGATGGTGGGAGGTAAGTTTCATTGATGCCGCCGAAACTTATTCCCGTCAGCGGCAAGGTGAGCGCCATGAGGCCAGCGACGAGTGCGATGGTTACAAGCCCTGCGCGTTTCATCGCGAGTGCGGGAATGCGGTACCACCACGTGTCTTCAATGGGCCGAGATTTCGCTTTTTTGCGCCGTATCGCCAGGGCGTCGATACGTGTGCCTAGGATGCCGAAAAGGGCAGGCAGCACGGTTACCGAGAGTAGAGCGGCAAGTCCGACGGCGCTCATTGCCCCGTAGGCAACAGATTTGAGGAAGGCTTGGGGGAAGAGAAGGAGCCCTGACAGCGCCACAGCAACCATAGCGGCGGAGAAGACTACTGTTTGCCCCGCGGTGGCGGTGGTGATGCGCACCGCTTCGCGAACGTCGCGGCCTTGATAGAGTTCTTCGCGGAAGCGGGAGACCATAAAGAGGCCGTAGTCGATAGCAAGCCCCAAACCGAGCAAAGTGACGACAGACTGGGCAAAGACATTGACTTCAGTGAGTCCAGCGAGGACAGAGAGGACGCCCAAGGATCCTAGAATGGACAGTCCGCCCACGATCAGAGGCATGAAGGCAGCCGCCAGAGAGCCAAAGACAACGAGGAGGAGTAGCCCAACCGCGGGTAGCGCATAGACCTCAGCGCGTTTAATATCGCCCGCCATGCCCGCATCCAAAGCATCGGCTACAGCAGTGGCTCCTGCTACCTGGACTTCTACGCCATCAAATTCAGGGGAGAGATCTTGAGCGATCGCACGGAAATCCTTGAGCGTTTGCTCGCCATCGCCCTTTAGGGAAATGGCAGCGAAAGCGGTGGTTCCGTCATCGGATTTTAAGTTAGGATTGCGCTTGTCGAAGAAGCTGATGATCGATTCGATTTCCCCGGAGTGCTGTTGTGGTAGCTGCTCTAAATAGCTCTTGATAGCTGGGAACTGCGATGATTTCTCAATACCCTTGGGATCGGTAAAAAGAAGGATAATATCCCCAGAGTTATCTCGACCAAAGGTTTCTAATTCGATCTGGGCCGCTTTGGTGGATGAAGAATTCGGGTCATCCCAGCCCTCTTGACTCATGCGTTCCGCTAAGCGCACACCGAAGAAGAAATGCAGCAGCAGGATAGCCGAAATGATGATGAGCGGTACGATTTTGCGGTGTCGGTAAGCGAAATCACCCCAGGTGCTAAACATATTCTTCTCCTAGCCTCGCCCTGTTAAAAGGCTGCTCAGTGGTCTAAATGGAGGCAGCCACGCACCGTGATCAGGCAGCGAATCCAAAGAAATTCGAGGCAAAGGTTCACGAAAGACGCCCGGGATTTCCTCAAGGTCAACGAAGTTAATATGCTCGCTTGCTACCGCCCACGAGGCATGTTCGTGAAAGCCGATGACGGTTATGACAACTCCATCGTTGGCGAGTTCTTCAAGCTGCGGGAGAAAATTTTGCCCGTCGGCGGACGCGACGATGACCCCTTTAAGAACGCCCTCTTTGTGGCGCTTTTCAATATGCTCGAGCATATCGGGGTCCACATCGGTATCGTCGGTGAGTTTGGGTTTAGCAAAAACAGCGAAGCCGATATTGCGCAGTGCTTCCACCCAGGGCCGAACGGCATCGGAGCTACCAGTGGAGACATTGGTAAATACGGTGGCCTCGGCTTCGATTTTCACGCCAGTATGGTGGGCGAGTTCGCCTGCCTTGGCCAATAACCAGTGCCCGATGGCGTCAAAGCGGGGGCGGTGGTTGGGGCTGGGACGCCCACCTAGGATGGCGCCAAGCCCCATATCCATATTGGGTGCGTCCCAGACTAGAAGAAGGGTGTCGCCCGATGCAGGGGAGGCGCCGCCGAGAACGAAGGAATTATCCATGATTAACCTTTACGCCACAAGAATTCGGTGATGGTGTGATCTTTGTCGAGGCCTTTGCCTTCGAATTTGGTAATCACCTGTCGGTCGGTGAGCTGAGGGCATTCAGCCCATGGCCAAGGCTGGTAGATTAAGTGTGGTTCCACTGAGATAAGCTCGCTGATCCACTCAGTATAATCTGCGTGATCGGTGGCGATATGAAGCACTCCGCCAGGCTTTAAGCGTGAGGCGATGAGATTGAGGACCCCGGATTGCACGATGCGTCTTTTGTGGTGTCGCGCTTTGGGCCAGGGATCAGGGAAGAAGATTCGGACACCGTCGAGACTCTCGGGGTTAAACATACGGGCTAAAACCTCAACGCCGTCGCCGCGAATCATACGGATATTATTAATATCGTGACGCACAATAGCGCCCATGAGTTTGGCGAGTCCCGGTTTATATAGCTCGCAGGCAATAATATTGGTATCGGCCTCTAAAGGAGCCATGGCTGCAGTTGATGTGCCAGTGCCCGAACCAATCTCAAGGATGGTGGGGTGGTGAGAGCGGCCAAACCATGCGTCAATATCGATAATCTCATCGCTGAGAATGCGACCAAGGTGTGGCCACTTTTCTTCCCACATTTTTTCTTGATTCTCAGTCAGGGTGCCGCGACGGAAGCTGACGGTGCCGAGGCGGGGATAATCAAGATTATTATTAAATTCGGTATTGAAATCAGTTTGAAGTGGACGGCCTGAGGGAAGCTCGCCCACCCTATTTTCAGAGTGATCAGGAGTATTCATCGCCTCTATCTTGCCCTTGTATAGTGCTGAACTCAATATTGGGTGCGCGGAATTTAGCCCTCGCACCTGTTACTGGTGTGACTCAAATTGACAGTCAGTATAACCGATCCCTTCTTTGGCTAAGAGTTGGTCCTCAGGTGTCACCCCCGCAGGCTGCTCTTTAGAGGTATAGGAATAATCGCTTAGTTGAATGCGAGATCTCAGGCTTAAAGGCGATGCAGGCAATGACGGCGGATATAGGGGCGGGGGTGCGATCAGGGCTCTCCGGAGCTTGTTTCTTTTGGGTAAGGTGATGTCTTATTTTCTGGTGGAGTGCTGCATATTCTTCCTCGAATTCTAGGCATGGAAGAGCTGCGAGAGGAATAACTTTTATGATTATTATCACCCCCGTTTCCTCAATTAGTCTCCTTAGATAACGTCAACCTGCTGCAGTTTCTTCCAAATGGTGAGAAGTGCGGGGGATTATGAGGGGGGAGTTTCATCAGGGGTAACAAAGGTTTTATTTGCCGAAAATGTTAGAATACCACCCTCTTAATCAGGTAAATTGGGGTTTAAGATTTTTATCACAGCAAGTGTGAGTCATTGCGTTAAGAGTATCTCTCTGTTTGGTTTCCCCAGTGTGTGGGTGTTTTAGTGGAGAGACTTAGCTCTAGTGTGCAAGCCTTTGTGATCTTAGTCTCTAGAATTTCGGTTAGTGATTTTCGATAATGGGGATATAGTGAAAATCGATAGCGATAAGCCTGAAAAAGCTACCGATGAGACATCGACCCACAACGTTAGGAGAGAAAATGTCACACGTAACCATTAGCGGGCTCAGCGGCGAGGCGCCCACCACAAACGAGAAATTGCTCGAGTGGATTGCGGCTCATGAGAAAATATTCCAGCCCGATCGTGTTGTCTTCGCCGACGGTTCCCAAGAGGAGTGGGACCGCATGAGCGAAGAACTGGTTGAGGCGGGAACCCTCATCCGTCTCAACGAGGATAAGCGCCCCAATTCCTTCCTCGCCCGCTCCAACCCTAGTGACGTCGCCCGCGTCGAATCCCGGACCTTCATCTGCTCCCCAACCGAGGATGGCGCTGGCCCTACTAATAACTGGTACGAGCCAGCGGCTATGAAAGAGCTCCTTACCGAGAAATTCACGGGCTCGATGAAGGGCCGCACCATGTACGTGGTTCCCTTCGCTATGGGTCCGCTCTCGGCGGACGAACCTAAAATTGGCGTACAGCTTACCGATTCCCCGTATGTGGTGATGTCCATGCGTATTATGACCCGCATGGGACAGGCCGCCCTCGACCGCTTAGGCAATAAAGATTTCGTGCGCTGTCTGCATTCCGTGGGCCATCCACTAGCTGCGGGAGAAGAAGACGTCGCGTGGCCGTGCAACGACGATAAATACATCACCCACTTCCCCGAAACTAAGGAAATCTGGTCCTACGGATCGGGTTATGGTGGAAACGCTATCCTCGCCAAGAAATGCTTCGCCTTGCGTATCGCTTCAGTTATGGCGGAGGAAGAAGGATGGATGGCTGAGCATATGCTCATCCTTAAGCTCACCAACCCCGAAGGCAAGCACTACAATGTGGCCGCCGCGTTCCCATCCGCCTGCGGTAAAACCAACCTTGCTATGATCACCCCCACTATTCCCGGCTGGAAGGCTGAGGTTGTGGGTGACGATATTGCCTGGCTCTATATCGCAGACGATGGCTACCTCCACGCCTTTAATCCTGAGAACGGATTCTTTGGTGTGGCCCCTGGTACCAATTACGATTCTAACCCCATGGCTATGAAGACCATGGAGCCGGGAAATTCCCTATTTACCAATGTCGCTTTGACCGATGACGGTGACGTTTGGTGGGAAGGCCTCACCGAGGAACTTCCAGCTCATCTGATCGATTGGCATGGCAATGACTGGACCCCGGACTCCGATACCAAGGCCGCCCACCCTAACTCACGGTATGCGGTCCCGATTTCGCAGTGCCCTATTGCTGCCCCAGAGGTGGATGATCCCCGAGGCGTACGCATCGATGCCATCCTCTTTGGCGGCCGCCGCCCAGATACCGTCCCTCTCGTCACCCAAACCTATTCGTGGAACCACGGAACCTTAATCGGTGCCCTACTCTCCTCAGGTCAAACGGCTGCCGCTGAGGGGCAGGTAGGCACCCTGCGCCACGACCCTATGGCCATGCTTCCATTTATTGGATACAACGCCGGAAAGTACCTCCAGCATTGGGTTGATATGGGAGTCAAAGGTGGCGATAAGATGCCAAAGATCTTCCTCGTCAACTGGTTCCGCAAGGGTGATGATGGACGCTTCCTGTGGCCTGGATTTGGCGACAATTCTCGCGTCCTCAAGTGGATCGTCGACCGCATTGAAGGCCGCGTAGGAGCCGAGGAAACCGTCGTGGGCTATACCGCACGCGCCGAAGATATCGACCTCACCGGCCTAGAAGGGTACTCCCCTGAGGACGTTGCCCAGGCCCTCACTGCTGACCCCGATAAGTGGGCTGCGGACTTCGCCGAGAATTCAAAATATATCGACTTCCTCGGTAAGAGTGTTCCCGATGAGGTGCATCAGGAATTAGCTAAGCTTGGTGAGCGAATCAAGACTGCGCAGCAGCGCTCGTAGCAGCGACAAACCACTCTCCTCAAAGCACTCCGGCTACAAGCTGGGGTGCTTTTTGCGCAGTATAATAACCAAATTACTCACTAAAAATTCCCGCACAAGAGGCACCCGCCAGATCCACCACGCCCACCAAGGATGATAGCGAGGGAAGAAGGCACAAATTTCTACCTGATGAAGATCCGCTAAGGCGTGTGCCCACTTTAACCCCTGGCTACACGAGACTGCGAAAAGAGACTGTCCAAAAAAATTCTTAGGCCTATGACCATGCTTTCTCTCATAATGCCAGCGGGCAAAACGACCACCCACGTAGTGCTGCCACAGACCCGTCTCATGACCGCCAAAGGGTCCTAGCCAAATAGTATAGCTGATAAATATGAGCCCCCCAGGTGTGGTCACACGCGCCATCTCAGCCATCATCGCCTGTGGATCAGGAATATGCTCAACCACATTCGAGGAATAGGTGATATCAAAGCTATCGGTGGCAAAAGGCAAGGACATTCCGTCTCCGCGAACCATCATATGATGGGAAAGTCCCGCTGCTGATAATTCCCGCAGATCCGGCTCCAGACCCACATAATGAGCCCCCGCACGAAAGAATTCTTCCTCGAAGTACCCAGGGCCGCCTCCGATATCAAGAATGCCCCGGCCGTGAAGATCCCAGTGGTTAATATCCTTGGCTAAAGCGGCGAGTTGTTGAGCACTATCTTTTGCCAAGAACTGGTAGAAAAAATCCCGATCACTACGCTCTTTTGTGACTGCTTTCAATAACTCCACGGAGCGGCTCAAGGTAGCGAGTCTGGCAAGCGTAGGCAAAAAGGTGGGCAAGCGCATCCTTTCAGGATCTCATGGATCTTGAAAAAATTGCTAGTGTTGAGCACGATTGCTATGAAAATAATTTTGCTGTGTTGGCGCGACACCACACACCCCCAAGGTGGTGGTAGTGAGCGATACCTTGAGCGAGTGGGCGAATATCTCGCCGCCCAAGGCCACGAGGTCATCTTCCATAGCGCCCGCTACCCGGGTTCCCCATCCAGCTCGCAGCGTCACGGCGTTCAGTATCTTCGCAGTGGTGGGAAATTTACCACCTATATATCCACCGCCTGTCAGCTTCTATGGGGAAAGTTACGCCACGCAGACGCGATTATTGATACCCAAAACGGCATTCCGTTTTTTGCCACGCTATTCTCTAGAGCCCCTGTAATCCTCCTGGTGCACCACTGCCACCGGTTGCAATGGCCCGTAGCAGGAAAGTTGATTGCGAAAATTGGGTGGTTGATTGAATCCCGCATAGCTCCTTGGGTATACGCCGACCACCCCGTCGTTACAGTCTCAGTACCCAGCAAGGAAGAATTGGAAGAGGTGGGCTATGCGCCGGAGAATATCACAATCATCCATAATGGGATCGATCCTCTTCCGCCATCGGTACCCGCGTTACCCCAGGACCAGCGTCCTCACCTTATTACTCTTTCCAGGCTCGTGCCGCATAAGCACATCGAAGATGCCATCGCAGTGATGTGCAAGCAGCCGACGGCCATCTTAGATATCGTGGGTTCTGGGTGGTGGGAGGATAATTTACGAGCCTATGCTCAGTCCCTCAACGTCTACGATCGGGTGGTTTTTCATGGCCACGTCAGCGAAGAACGCAAACACGCCCTCTTAGAGCGTGCCGATCTCCACCTGATGCCTTCGCGAAAGGAGGGCTGGGGGATCGCGGTCGTTGAAGCCGCCCAGCATGGCGTCCCTACGATTGGCTACTCGAGCTCTGGGGGGTTACGCGATTCCATTGACCACGGGAAAAGCGGAATGCTTGTCGATACTTCGGAACAGATGGCAACGATGGTCGGCGACTTATTGCGAGATCCTACCCAGATTGCCCGCCTCGGAGACTATGCCAGGCACAAAGTGCAAGGTTATTCCTGGGATGAGACGGGCCGTGCTTTTCTTGATCTGATTAACCGCCAGGTGGCCATAGACAGAGCCCCCACGCCACTCATGAGCCAGATAAGAAGAATGCTCAAGCCCAGTGTGAAGTCGCGGCGCTGAGATTCGAAAACCTCAATATGAGTGATGGGTAATGGGCTGAGAATGCCACCCTTTTTGATATGGCTAATGCCCATGCGATTAAGTTCATCCACCCGTCCAGTGCGATACGCATCCACCGCGTGCAAGAATTCTTCGCGCGGAGGATCCGCCACTTGTCCCTCGACTTTGAGCGCCCCAGAACTCAGCAGAGGCAGCACCTTATGTGCGGGATCGACTACCACTCTATCCCCGAGAGTGAGCAAGCCTGAGGAATCGAGATTGAGCACTGCGCCGCGGTATTCTTCTTGTGAAAATTCTTGGCCCAACTCCTCCCACTCCTTCGAGAGGGGGGTAGCTTTTAAGGCCTGCATACTCAACGAAGCATCCGGGACATTTGCAAGGGCGAGCAGCACCACCACAAGTGCTATCGACGGGCGCATTCGCGCCGCCGCCCATGCTAGTCCTGGGATGAGAAGGATAGCGAGCTTCTGTGAATCTCGCACCAGCGCTGCACCAGGAATTATCCCAAGAATAGTCGGATAAACCCACACCATAACAAAGACCAGGATCGCTCCTGCACTCAAGAGTTTTAGACGCCTGGGCATAAAAGCGGCCAGTAATACGAAAAGAATAAGGCCAGCGATTCCGAACCCCATGGTCCGCGAAACTGGTACCGCCTCGGAATTCCAGATCCCCCCCAAGCTCAAAAAACTTCCTAATGTGCCCAGACCTTTCTCAGCGCGACCCAAAAAGAGCGAGGTATCAGAGGCTATGGGAGGGTGCAGTATGCTGGGGACGAGCCAGGGCAACGCACAGATGACCGAAAACGATGCGACGATCAGACGCTTAGCAGAGACAGTCCACGCCGTGATGGCTGCAAAAATGAGACCAGATGGCGTCAAACTACATAGCCACACCAAAAATAACTGGCTAGCGGGTCGTCGGCGCAGTACTACGATTGCCGGCAACAGCCAGGCCACGAAGGCCAATGACCAGTGCCCTTGGAGGAAGCGCTCGATAACAAAAGGATTCCATACGATAATCGTGATCGCAGCCATTCGCGGCAGCGTACGCATACTCATGTGATAACCTGCCCATGCCCCTATGCTGGCGGCACCAACGAGCAGGACACGCACAACCCATGAAGCAGGCAGAAGGATCCCGATCAGAGCTAAAAAACCATCTTGCGGGACAGCTCTCGCCGGCTGGAAACCGAAGCCAACTGCATCGAGGTGCAGGATCGGATGGTCGAGTACCACCATATCCCGCCACAATAAGGATCCAGGGTGAATGAAAACTCCCACGATCGCCATGATCAAAAATCCCGCCCACATAATTGCTGGATCCAAACCCCACCGCTTGGGTATGCGAGCAGTCATATCAACTCTTTTCAGCGGTTCGGCACCTAGCGATTCTCAGACGGTGGCTCACGGAATATACGATCAAAACAAGGGCAAGTACCTTGATCATATAAGGAATAAGTTGGCCAAAGAAAAGCGTCCGAACCGTGGGGCGAGCGAGCTGCACCAGTGCCTGTTGGGTTGCCTCATCCCATTCAAATCGCGCCTTGAAAATTGTTCGATACTTATCGCCTGGGATCTCCTGAGGGTCCGACAATTGTGCAGCGCGCGCAGTGTCAGTCGCTTCACGAAGATTCTGGGCGAAGAAAACGTAAATATTATTGACCTCATTGAGGATGACACCGGTATGCGATTCGACAAAAACGCGTCGGTAGGCGGCGTAGTAAGGACGCAGCGGCACCGTACCCGCCGCCGCTGCCGCAGAACCGGGAGAGTAAAAGGCTGAGGCTTCAACATATAAGTCACGATTCGAGAGATCTGCCAGCGTGGCGCTGCCTGATGAATCTTTTTCATGAGCTCTTCCCTCTGGAGACAGATTTTCTAAGATAAGAGAGCTGCTGGTTAGGGCCGTTGCCGGTATTTCTTGTTGATACACCAGTACGTCGCCTGCGCTCGCACGTGGGTAATCGCCGCGGGATATCGTCTCCACATAATCCAAGGGGGCCTCTTTACCTGCCAATATATCGAAAAATCTATAGCTCACTCGTGCTGGCTTATAGGGAAAGAAATATTGCAGTCCGCCGCGGGCGAATTGGGAAGAATCGATGTGGAGATTGAAATAGGGCGCCGTCAACTCAACGGAAGAACGGGGACCAAGGACGGGAAAGGCTGTCTGTGCATCTAATTCGACATCATCACTTATATGAAAAAGCTCTACGCCCTCGTTGGTGCTTAGCCGCTGCTCGGAGTGCACGCTGATGGTATGATCGCCGCGGTGCTGCGGATTCTGAGCAGCTGCACTACGCACCCGACGCTGGAGAGTCACGTCCTGGAAATCGAGACGACAGGGGTGAATATCTACGCAGGTTTTCGTGGGTTTGATGATCTCCGCCTTGGTGCTCTGGGAGATCATCTGCATATCCCATCCGGGCTGCAATGGGCGCAGAGTGAGAGCTAACACATCCGGAGTGAGATGAGCTGCGATAAAAAGCACCAGTCCGACAGTGATCATAACCCGGTTCCGAGTGGCTGCGATCATCGCTTACTCCTTCGATTCCTGCAGAGATTTTCGTACATACTTTACTTCCCCGTGGCGCTCATAGACACTAAAGCTATGTCTGAAAACCCTCATATTCCGCGTTTTAAACCTGCCCTCGAAGGAGTGCGGGGGGTTGCGGCGCTAGGAGTCATGACTACTCATATCGCTTTCCAAACCGGTCTTGATCCGCGCAGTGTAGGGGGAGCTATCATTGCCCGTTTCGATTTCTTCGTGGCCGTTTTCTTCACGCTTTCGGCTTTTGTATTGTGGCGACAGCATCGTTACCAGGGTTATTATATGCGCCGGTTCGCCCGTATCGTACCAGCATATTGGATTATGGTATTGCTAGCGTGGGCACTTTTATCTGACAGCTTTGCAATGAGTAAATCACTTATTATTGCACATCTAAGTTTTACACAGCTCTACATTCCGCAGGGTCTTATCGGCGGATTGACTCATCTGTGGAGTTTGGTCGTCGAGATAGCCTTTTATCTACTTGTTCCGCCGTTATATTGTGTGCTGAAACGTTTCCCTCCCTGGGGGCGCATCTTAGTTATCGTGGCCTTGGCAGCTATCAGTTTGGGATGGGCTTGGCTGCCGTGGGTTATAGCTAGCCCGGCGCCTGGAATCGCCAACCGGCAGATCTACCCACCCGCTTTCTTTTTATGGTTTGCACTCGGAATCATAGCCGCCGAACTGGAACCGCGATGTGCAGGATCGCCTTTGGCTCGAGCATGGTTTAGGGCGCGCGTCCCGTGTGTTGTTGGCGCACTCATTATTGCCTATATCGCGGGCCAGGAGTGGGTAGGGCCTCTAGGGCTTACTCATCCCAGTCCTGGAGAATTTACGGTTCGAATTCTCCTTGGGGGAGTATTCAGTATCTTTATTATAGGCCCCTATATATGGGCGGAGGGGAGGTCGATTTATACCACCGCACCCGTCACGTACCTTGGCCGGATTAGCTATTCTTTTTTTCTTGTCCATCTCCCCGTCCTTTCCGTGGTCATTACAATGACCCAGACACCTCTTTTTTCTGGACATTTTCTTACTATTTGGGGGTGGACCTTTTTCGGGTCGCTCGCACTTGCCTATGCGGGGTATGAGCTGGTGGAAAAACCTGCGCAGCGGTGGATTTTAGGATTGTTTTCTCGTCTGAAAGATCAACCTATATCGTGATTAAGCTCTGGTTTTTCTGCGTGGTGAGTTGTGCTAGATCTGCTTGAAGTTGTAACTTAGGTGTGCTTAACTTTATATTCATGGAAACGGTTATCCTCTAGCCTTCTGCACCTGGCATCTCCAGCAGGTATATAGATGGACCCAAATCACGTAAGTCCAGGTGGACGATCGTTTCCGAGAAGAATATAGCAACCTAAGTGAGGTTGCCAGCACAACTGACCACAACCTCCCCTGGAACACACTCGTATTATCGATGTTACTGGGGAGTACAAGCTAGAAGATTGTCGAGCTTTAGAGATGAGAATTTCTCGTTCCGTATTATCTTGCTGCGCACTCGCAGGATCTGCCGCCCTCGTTCTTGCCGGCTGCAGCTCCACCGATGCAGGCATGGAGACTACTACCGATAACGCCAAGATGGACAGCGCTCAGGTGGTCCACGCGGTAGCAACCACAACTCAGATTTGTGATTACCTGACCCATATCGCCGCCACTGGTATGACCTTGGAGAAGACAGATGCTCAAGGTCAGGAGACCACCTCTGGTTCCGGCGATGTTACTCTTGACCTCACCTGCTTACTAGCTCCTAATGCCTCCGCTCACGAGCACGAGATGACCCCGAAGCAGATGAAGGCACTGGGCAATGCTGACCTTTTCTTTGTCAACGGCGTAGATCTTGAGCACTTCCTCGATTCTGCTATTAGCTCCTCGGGCTTCAAAGGCACCATGGCTGTGACCTCTGGTGTGAGCGATGAAAAAGGTGAGGGTTTCGATGTTGACCTCGGCGTAGAAAAAGTAGAGGTTCGCGAGTGGCCATTCATAGAACCAGGCGAAACCCCAGAGTTCACCCACGATCCTCATATCTGGACCGATCCGAAACGGGCTGCCATTCAGGTGACCAATATCGGTTCAGTGCTCACTAAAGCTGACCCTGCCGCCGCTGACGTATTCAAAGACGCAGTGGATACCTACAAGGCTAAGCTGGATGAACTCGATCAGTGGGTTCAGGATTCAATCAACTCGGTGCCTCAAGAGAACCGCACGCTGTTTACCTCCCATGACGCCTTTGGTTATTTTTCTGAGTCCTATGGCGTGAAATTTGTCGGCGCCGCTCTCAGCGACTTCAACCACCAGCAGGATGCTACCGCTGATCATATCCAGCAGGCTGCTGAAGAAGTGAAGGCCTCTGGCGCTCGCGCTCTCTTTGCCGAAAATTCCAATAACTCGAAGTCGATCGAGGCAATCGCGCGGGTCGCCGGCGTTAAGGCTATTACCGACGAAGACGCCCTCTACGGCGACTCGTTGGGCCCCGTAGGTTCCGCTGGTGAAACCTATATCGGTTCCATTATCCACAATGTGACCACCCTGGTTGAAGCATGGGATGGCACCGTAGCCCCATTGCCAGCATCGTTGCAAGAGTTCGCCAAGAACTAAACGCTTTCTAGGCGCATTATATCTGTACCCCACAGCCCCTCTAAGAGAACTAGAAAAGGTGGCTGTGGGGTCTTGAACTTTCAACAGAAAAAATTTCATCGACACCCTCGCCCCCATCAAAGGAATACTGTGACTACTCCACGCACCCCCGTAATCACAATGGATAAAGTGTCCTGCGGTTATGGGCCAGAAACCGTCTTAGCCAATGTGAATTTCCGTCTAGCCCATGGTGATGCCTTGGGTCTGATCGGGCCTAATGGTTCCGGCAAATCCACCCTCCTTAAAGGCATTATCGGTCTCTGCCGGGTGCAAGGCGAGATCGAATACGATGGCACTGTGGGTTATGTCCCCCAGTACCAAGATGTCGATTTATCCTTCCCCGTCACCGCTAAGCAGGTTGTGCAGATGGGACTCTATGCATCCACCCCATGGTGGAGAAGAGTATCGGCACAGAAAGTCGAATATGCACTCGATGTCGTTGGGTTATCTGATAAAGCGAATACCCGCTTCGGCGATCTCTCCGGTGGTCAGCGGCAACGCGTACTCATCGCACGTGCACTGGTGACCGAACCAAGTCTTGTCCTTCTCGACGAACCCTTTAATGGTCTCGATGTGGAATCGAGACGTGTCTTAGTGGAAACCATTAGGCGCTTAAAGACCAGCGGTACTGCCATTATCATCTCCACACATGACTATGATCTTGCAGATCAGGTGTGCGAACGCTGTGCTGAGGTCGGTGGCGGCCAAGTCAATATCAGAGATACTCACGATGTCCTTGGTGGTCGGGCTCTATGATTACCACAGAGCAACTCATCGATATTTTCACCGTCCCCTACCTTTATCGCGCTCTAATTGTGCTCGTCATACTGGGAATTATTGGTGGTATCGTCGGTGTTTTAGTCAACCTGCGGGCGGTTGAATTCTCGGTGGAGGCTCTGGTGCACTCCATTTTTCCCGGAATGGTAGCAGGCCTTGCTATTGGCGGCATTGAAGGCATTATTCCAGGCGCCGCGCTGGTAGCGGCTTTAGCGGCTTTTATGCTCACTCTCACCACGAAAAGACAAGCTCCGGAGGCAGGTACCGCAGTGGTGTTGACCAGCTTCTATGGGATCGGCGTAGTGATGAGTTTGGCGATAGGCGATTACTCCGGTCAGCTCGATAGCCTTATGTTCGGTCGCCTGCTCGATATCACCCCTACTCGGATGAACCAAGCTTTGGTTTGTGCCATTATCGCTCTTACTTTAGTTCTCATCACCTGGCGCCAGCAGGTACTTGTGGCTTTTGATCGCACCTTCGCGGAGGCAAATAAGCACAAAACGTCCCTGATTGATGCCTGCTTAAATGCAGCCATAGCCGCCTGCGTGGTGGCTGCTTCCTCGGCGGTGGGAGTGCTGTTGGTAATCGGATATCTCGTCATCCCGGGTTCTGCCGCTCGACTCTTATGCCGCACCCCGAGGTCAATGGTGGTAGTAGCGATGGCCTCCGGCATTATCGCTGCCTTTATCGGTGTCATTGTGATGAATCTGAACCTTTCTCGTCAGGTATCACCCCAGGCCGCTGTATCCCTTTCATTGATCGTGGTTTTTGTGCTGGCTTTAGTGGTAGCCGCTCTTCGAAGCAGGCTTAGCCCAGGGACGAAACGTACCTTCCACAGTCGCGGGAGTTTAGCTGATGCTTGATATCCTTTTCCTTCCTATCATCGAGGTCATCGTCGTGGGCGGACTGATGGGCGCCGTTGGTGCGCTTGCAGTATTAGGAAAGCGCGTATTCTTCTCTGAGTCCCTATCTCATGGCACGTTCCCCGGAGCCGTTCTTGGCGTGGTGGTGGGCCAGTTTATCGGTGGCGATCTCAGTCTCTGGCTCTTCGCAGGGGCGGCGCTATGCTGTATCCCTCTGGCTTTACTGATGCGCTATCTGGCAGGTTTGGAGGGCATTTCCGCGACGGCGGCTGCGGGTATTGTTCTGACACTCGGCTATTCCCTTGGCATTTTTCTGCTGAGATGGTTCCAACCATTGCCGCTGAAAGTTGAGAGTTTCTTAACTGGTTCTTTGGTGTCGGTCAACCATATGGATGTGTATTCTGCCATCGGAGTAGCGGTGGTAGCCACGATAGTTCTCGTCACTTTCGGGCGGAACCTATCGCTCTATTATTTCGACCCCGTCGCTTTTAAGATTTCCCATGCGCGTGCCGGACGTTCGCTGGTCCCTTTTATCGCGGAGCTGCTGACTCTGTCGCTTTTATGTGCCTCAATGGTGGTTGCTATCCCGGCGGTGGGTTCGATTCTCTCCATAGCACTTCTTGTAGCCCCTGCTGCCGCACTGAAAGATTTCACCCGAACTTTCTTCGGTCTGATTATTGCCGGCACCGTGGCGGGTATCGCTATTGGGTTAACTGGTCTAGGTGTGGCGGTCTATTTGAATTATTCAACCGGTGGCACTGTGGCGGTTACGGCGGGATGTTTCTATCTACTGTCGCGACTTATCCTGAGCGCACAACAGTATCTGGTTCCGGCTTCGGCCCGAAGACCAACAGCAGCAATAAGGTAGCGCTTAGTACGGTGACTGCAAGGTTATCGCCGGCATAGTTCGGTGCTGGCCAGGGAGCACGAGCGTACCAAAGAGCCAGGACAACTCCGGTGCCCATCATGAGGGCGCCACGGCTAAAGTAACTGTAGCGACTGATAAAACTAACCACTACTGCCAGGGGTGCAACCCACCACCCAGCGGCCAGCATGAGCCCAATTAGGGTGATAGCAGTGATCACACCATGCGCTAGGAGAGAGTCCGGGCCTAAGGGATACAAACGGGGGCGAGCACGTGCACTCAGCAGAGCAATAAGCGCAGTAAAGAGAGACATCAGCGCGCCGAGGAGGAGGCCGCTGCGATAACCCGACTCCCCGGCGAAGCGGAGACGAAATTCCCCACCATTGTTAGCAGGGAGAACAAAGCCTTGCATTCCGGCGTTAATGACCATCGGACTTAGTTGCTGGTTTCCAAGGGTGGCTTCAAGGCCTGATTGATAGGCTCGCGAGACGAGGAGAACACGATCATATTCAGTCGGTTTGATCGTAGCCCCAGCTATGGCATCTGTAGGGTGAGAATCTTCTAGTGGCACCAAAGGGGCGCCCTGTAGCTGGGCCCCCACCTTTCCTAGCCGCACCATATGTGCAAAACTTTCCATGAAGTGGACGCCTGGACTAAGGGTAAGCCGATCCCCACACCGGTAGCGCTGCTGATCAATGAGTACCGAGTTTTCACATGGTTGGGCCACAACCTCGACCTCCACAACCTCCGGTACCTCAAAAGAGCGTTCCAGTACGGCTGTGGGATAGAAATAGCGCTGGAAAATCCATGCTTGAACCCCTCGAGGTGCTGCGGGCACTCGAATACTGGATGTTATGGGATGGTTGATATATCCAAAATCGGCTACCCCTACTGGCACTAGAGAACGGCCTAGTTCAAGCCGCACCCCGTGGGAGGATCCTCCGGGTAGACGCAGCTGGTAATCTTTACCAGTTTGAAGCTCCCTAGTGATATGTGCGTCCCCATTGTGCACAGTTACCGTGGTTGTAACAGCCTGATGGGTGCGGGCGCTGAGCCGCACTGAGATAACTGGATCAGTTACTTCCGCATCAGGGCGCAATTCAATCCATTCGCCTGCAGATGCTCCGGCTCGTGGGTACCAAGCACTCACCGTTCTCGAGTCGATGGCAGCCGTTGCCGCTTGATCAAGACGAGGAGCGGGAAAATTAGTGGCATCGGATGCCGCAGAAGAACTGGTTACAACCCCGCCTGAGAAGACCAGAGTACTTGCGGGAGCTGATGAGGGATAGTCGATGACACGGTGGGTGATATCAGCGTGATCAGATCGCGGTGCATCTGCGCGTAGCGCCGCGGAACTGTGTCCGAGGGAGCCGTAGTTGCGGGCTACCTTTATTGGGGTATCACTGATAATAGTGGATTGATTGAAGGTAGATTCAGTGGCTAGTTGGTAGGCTCCAGCACCCATGAGGGCGAGGCCTTCACCGCCAGCGGAAACTATAGGTAGCTGATCGAGTCGAGCCGTAAGGAGCTGTAAATCTGGTTCGATTAGGGCTATCTCTACCTCGCCGAAGCGCTGGGTGGGTCCATAGAAATCGAGAACCGAATCAGCTCCATGGGAGCTGTTCACATCGTGGCGCACGAGCACCGCACCGATTCCGTGACGGCGCAAATTATCCAGTGTCGGAACTACCGTCATACCGTCTAAGCCACGAATAGCCTCGGAGTTGATCAGGGGAATAGCATCGCGTACCGCAAAGGGAATATCGGTGAGAAATTGGATGGGTTCATCCCTTGTCCACCCCCATTCCTGCCGAGCGAAAGCACGGGCGGGAAGAACCAAAGTGCGGGTATGGGCAGCATGGGTTTCTAGATACTCGGCGGCCTGATACCAATAAGAGGGGATCTTCTCGAAAGCGCCCTTGGGCATCAAACCCCCCGACAGCGCGGGAAGAAAGGAAGCTACGGCCAGCGTGGATATTAAGACCTGGGCCGGAATTTCCTTCGGGTGGGAGGAGAACCGTGTTCCTAAGTGGGCGATGCCCACCATAAGCGGAAGCCTTAAGAGAGCATCGAATTTCGAAATATTGCGAAGGGCCACAAAAGGCCCAGAATCGAGGAGGGTTGGAATATGCCCCGCTCCGCCAAAAATAATGAGGCCGACGCCGAGCACGAGCAGCCAGAAGGAACGATGGGAATAGGACGCTAGTCCCCATAAACCCATGGTAGCCACCGCTAGGGTAAGGACGACCGCAGTCGGGGAGGAGACTAGGAGGAAACCGGCACTGCGTTCACTATCAACGAAGGGCACCCAGCTCGTAGTCCCTCTAAGAATCTCAGCAAGATTGAGCCAGCGCGTAGTGATAGCCGTATTTTCGATGAAATCCACGAAGGGGGCGCTGAAGCGAGAGAAAAAACCCAGCGGAATAATCCACCAGCTATTTATACCCAGGACCCCCACTCCCCACCAGAGAAAGTGCTTGAGAGTTCTACTGCGGTAAGAACAGCAGCTCAGTTCATAGATGAAGTACAGCGCCGCAGGTAGAACGGCTGCCCAAGAGGCTGTGGCATTAATACCCCCTAAGAAACCTGCAGCAATAACCGATAACGCTATTGATCGCTGGGTGCCCATTATGGGCAGAAGGATCCAGGGGGTGAGCATAATGGGCCACACTTCAGAGGAAATGGTGGTCAGATTGCTCAGAGTTCGGGGTGCTAAAACAAATGTGAAGCTGGCTACGATCTGGATATAAAAGGTACCGATGTCCAGCTTTTTTAGTAATAGGACAGATCCTAAATAGCCCGTAAAGAGAACAATGAGCCACCAGCTACGCTCTACGATGACGAGAGGGATATTCAAAACGGAACCAAGAAGAAAAAATGCTCCGTGTGGAAAAAAATATCCGTAGGCCTGATTTTGTAATTGCCCGAAAGTGAAACGGTCAGTATAGAGATTGAATGCTTGGCTGAGAAACTGTCCTGGGTTGATCAGGAGGTCCATCTTAGTGTCGGCGCTGATAAGACCTGGCGGTTGCAGTGAAACAATGAGCAAACACGTGACGAAGCCAATGAGCGCCGCACGCTGAGTACTACCGTTGGCGCTGGCCACCTTCATTAAGTTTCGCGCCTGCATGATATGCGCAGCTAGTTGCGCGATCCGTATTCCGGATCGCCGAGAATAGCATCTGAGGCCGATAACCCGTTATCGAGCTGAGCAGGGCTATCATCGATAGCAGTATTACTTCCGACAATAGCTGCGACACCGAGAGCAATGCCCACAGCAGCGCTGGCAATAGCCGGCCCTAGGGTACGCCATCGCAGAGAATCGGAAGAAAAAGCCATAATGACCAAGATACCAGCCACCGCTTGACTCCGTCATCTTGCCCACCACATCACTCGATGAAGACGGCTAAACTAGCAACAGGACTCAACAGGGAAATAATCAAAGGTCGTGATCAACGGTGTCAAAGAAGCTCGCAACGCTCCTTGGCACGCTCACCGTATTCGCACACAGCTGCACGATCAATACAGATAATCGCCACGAAGTTGAAGCGCCGGTGACCACGTCGTCCCCCATGCCTACTCTTCTACTACCTCAACAAGAACTTCCGCCGGAGGACCCGGCATTAGTGCGCGCCCTCGTCGGGCAACTTATGATGGTTGGCGTCAATGATTTCGATGACGCCCTTTTCGCCTTGCGTCAGGGTGTGGGTGGGATTTTCATTCGATCTGATAGCAACCCCGAATTACTCATCACCCCAGGCCGTGACCTAGCTACTCTGCGACGGTTGATCGGGCGCCCCTTCGCTGTTGGAATTGATTTCGAAGGCGGTAGGGTTCTCAGACATCGGGAAATATTGGGTGACTTCCCGTCCCCGCGGGATATGGCAGATACGTTGAGCCCCGATCAAGTACGCGGCCTCGCTTTCGAGATGGGCACTATTCTTAATCAGCACGGTATTACGGTCAACTTCGCCCCCGTCATTGATGTAGATGGTGACGGACTGGCGGTCGTGGGCGATCGGGCCTTTAGCCATGATCCGCTCCGATCGTCTCTCTATGCCACGGCCTTTGCTCTGGGAATGCGCGATGCTGGGGTGATCCCCGTATTTAAGCATTTCCCAGGTCATGGACGAGCTACTGGAGATTCCCACCATGAGACAGTGCGCACCCCGCCGCTCGATGAGCTGATGACCAGGGATCTGCTGCCTTATGGCGCCATCGCCGACATTCCTGATGCCGCAGTGATGGTCGGACATATGGTGGTGCCAGGTCTGGGGGAGCTGCCTGCAAGCCTGAGCCCTCAAGCATACGAGTTACTGCGTCGAGGTCATTATCCAGGGGGCAGCCCATTTAGCGGGATTATTTTCACCGATGACCTCTCGGGGATGCGGGCAATCAGTGATCAGCTCTCGATACCCGAGGCGGTGGGCCTGGCGCTCAGTGCGGGGGCGGACCAGGCACTGTGGATTAGTACCGCTGAATTGCCCGCGGTTATCGATCAGGTCACCGCTGATTATGGTACGGAAAATATAGCTGAACTGCGTACGCGCGCCGAGCGAGTGGCAGCTTTACAACGTTAACGGGGGTACTGATCCTGTTGGTCTAGATCAACAGCACCGGTAGATTAATAGCGGTGGGCACAAAGACAAAGAAGAAGTCTCGAAGAGCAACCATTATCGCTGGCATCCTCATCGGGCTGCTGGCCATTGTTGCTGCCGTCATTGGGGCTGATTTTGCACTCAACCGCGGCACTATCGCACCTGGAACCGCAATTGGTGGCGTAGATGTCGGTGGCCTCAACAGGGCTGAGGCGCAAGCTAAATTAGAGCTGGAATTGGGGGAGAAGTTTTCCGCACCCGTCACCATTAAGGCGGGGGAAATCACAGCGACCATTGAGCCTTTGCGCGCCGGGTTGGGTATCGATTGGGATCAAACCCTCTTAGCGGTTGAGAATCAACCTTTTAATCCGATTCGTCGCTTCATGGGACACTGGCGTACCTATGAGGTTCCCGTAGTCTCGAGCGTAGATGAGAGTCTGCTCAATCCTGAGCTCGACCGCCTCGTCGCAGAGTTAAACCGGGAGCCTATTAACGGAGCTATTCGCCTCGAGGGGGGAACGGTTATCGTCGATCCGCGCCCCGAAAATGGTCAAGTTGTGCAGCGAGAATGGCTCGCCACCAGTATCCCAGCTGAATGGTTGAGTCCCCAGGGGGTCAGCGTGGATGCGAGCATTGTCAATCCCGAATACGGTGTGGATAAGGTCCAGCGCGTTGTCGATGGTATTGCCGCCGAGTCAGTCTCCGCACCAATTATTGTCCACGGCCGCGACGGTATCGACGGGCGTATCGAGCCAGCTCGCATGGGTGAAGTCGTCACCTTCGTAGCTAAAAATTCTACCTTCATTCCAGAGGTCAACCCAGAGTTAGCTCGCGAAATCCTATCTGAAGGCCTAGCACAAACGGAAGTTCCTAAAAGAAATGCTCGCATAGATTTCTCCAATGGCTCTAAGGTTGTTACCCCCCATGCTGATGGAGTCATGATCGATTGGGAAGAGACACTCAAGGAACTCCCCCAGCGCATTACGGGAACAAGCCCGAAAGAATTTGATGCTATCTATCGTGATAACCCCGCGACCTTCACGACCGAGATGGCTCAGGTTGCCACCTTTGACCAACAGGTCTCTAGCTTTACAACGTCCGGTTATTCGGGCCCATCGGGGGTCAATATCAAGCGGGTGGCAGAGATGGTTTCCGGTGCCATCGTGGCCCCAGGTGAAATATTTAGCCTAAACGGTTATACCGGGCCCCGCGGAAGAGCTCAAGGCTATGTAGAATCTGGCGTTATTTTGAATGGCCGAGCAGATACTGCGGTTGGCGGCGGAATTTCTCAGTTCGCTACTACGTTGTACAACGCTTCCTATTTTGCTGGAATGCAAGACATCACCCACACTCCGCATAGCTATTATATTTCGCGCTACCCCGCAGGTCGCGAAGCAACGGTCTATGAGGGTCTCATTGATCTGCAGTTTAAAAATACCTCTTCCCATCCCGTTCGCATTGTCACTGCCTTCGGAGACGGAGCTATTACGGTGAGCTTTATGGGCGTAAAAACTGTTGAGGTGGAATCTGTTAATGGCGGACGGTGGGCCTATACCCAGCCCCAGGTGATGAATGTATCAGGAAGTAATTGCTCACCTTCTGGCGGTGCTCCTGGTTTTACTACGAGTGATACCCGAATCATTAGGGATTTGGCGGGTAACGAGCTTAGTCGCGAAAAACAAGTCACAATATACGATCCATCGCCGATCGTTCGATGTCGCTAGAACTGCCCTCATTTGGGGGCGGATACATTTGTTGAATATAAAGCGGTTAAAATGTGAAAATGCTATTATTTCTCGGTGGAGCCTGAGGTGGGAGGTGAGTAGCGTTAGTTCGCCTTTATCTCACCGCTCGCATTATGCTTGTATCAGCTTAATTTATCCGTTTGTTGTCTCACACTTATAAGGTGGAAATAATGAAGAAGACTGTTTCTCTTCTCGCTTCCTTGGCAGTAGCCTCCTCTCTCGTCGTTGCTACCCCTGCCTACGCGCAGTCCGGTTCAGATGCTCCTGCAGCTCCTGCGGCCCCAGCGGCTCCAGCGGCTCCTGCAGATCCTGCTCAAAAAGAGCTCGAGCCAGCTCAGATCGGTGCCATCACGGGTACTGTTCTCGGTGCTGTTTTCGGTACCGCTGCTCTCGTGGCTTATCTTGGCTCCGTTGTGAAGGCTGTCATGGCTAAGCTGATGCCAGCTCCTGCTCCAGCACCAGCTCCTGCTCCAGCACCTGATATGCACCACGGCAAGGGCATCATGAAGAAGGGTATGCCTAAGGTTCACGCCTAAAGCGAATAAAAAAATCCTCTTACTCTCAATCGGGAGTAAGAGGATTTTTTATGCTGCCATAAATTCGGGAATGAGTTTACCGTGAGGGCGTGGCTCGATGCCGCATTCCTCAAGGAGATTCCGCACATTGGCTTCGATTTGATCGCACATTTGGTGACAAGCCTTCGGGCTGCTCACATCCTTGTTCACTACCCAGTGATGGGAGCCTGTAACCGCTTCTTCGTCGAAGGATACAATTGTTTCTATGTGATCGACGGTATGGGGGTTGAAGGTCTTGGGCTTCAAATCTACTGTGGGAATTCCGCGCTCTTGAAGCACCTCGATAACCATTGGCTCCACCATAAACTGTGGGTCCGTTCCTACAGAGCGGACGAAAACATTTTCCCCGCCGAGATAGCGGGTATAGGCGGAAGCGATTTGAGTCCGAGCTGCATTATCTGCGGAGACAAACAGAATACTGTGTGTCGTGCCAGTAGGTTGCGTAGCAGAGTGGCTTCGACTCAAATAGACACTGAGATCTTCCTGAGGCTCGCTCTCGGGGCTCACGGGACGAGGAGGTTGTTCTTCCCCGCCGAGGAAATTGGAAAAAATTTCTCCCCAGCGGTTTGAGAGCTTCGTTGATGTGAGATTCATAAAAGACATATCGCTGAGGCTCCTTTTCTTTTCTTCTTTTTAAATGGTCACTTCACAAGGATTGCTCCACTAGTGATGATCTATACTACTCTACCCAGAAAAATCGTTGGTGCAACCCAATTATTGATCTTATCCCGTGGGTGAATTCCACTAACGGCCATAAATATGCACTCTGATGTGCAATAATAAGAAAACTGACGAGGGGAATAATATTAGGAGAAATATTTTGTAGGTCGTGTCTAGGGGAAAAATCTGCGAGGTGGAGCGGGCTTGTCATTGCAATCGAGAATGAAGCTATTAGACTAAGAGACGTGCTTTATTCCGACAAAGATATTCGAGCTGCCCTCGACGCTCACGAGCTCATTATTGAGCCCTTCGATCCCGAACTTATTCAGCCCTCGAGTATCGACGTGCGTATGGATCGGTATTTCCGAGTGTTTAATAACTCGAAGTACACCCATATCGACCCAAAATTACAGCAAGATGACCTCACCAGCTTGGTGGAAGTCGAAGAGGGTGAACCCTTCGTCCTGCACCCAGGAGAATTTGTCCTTGGCTCGACATTAGAGAGGTTCACACTTCCCTCCCATATTGCCGGGCGTCTCGAAGGCAAATCCTCGCTCGGACGCCTCGGTTTGCTGACCCACTCTACGGCGGGCTTCATTGATCCAGGTTTTTCCGGCTATATCACCTTGGAGTTGTCTAATGTGGCTAATCTGCCGATTATCTTGTGGCCTGGAATGAAGGTTGGGCAGCTAGCGTTGTTCAAGCTCACTACACCAGCAGAAATTCCCTATGGGTCTGGGGTTCTGGGATCAAAATACCAGGGCCAGCGAGGGCCTACCCCGTCCAAGGCCTATCTCAACTTTCGTTAGAGGCCCAATGAAAAAGCCCCCGTATAAAGGGGGCTTCGGCATTTAGTGGCTGTGTCCAACCTGTCGAACTGCATGGCTTCCGCGCGTAGAATCAGGCACCGTATACGCTGCTAAAAGCGTGGTGAGAGGAACTGAAAGGGTCAGCGCAAAAGCACCTATTCCAGAACGTAGTAATTCGGTAGCGACAAGATCAGAGCTAAGAATTTGACCTAAGGGCCTATCCGAGACGCTCAGCAAGAGCATCATGGGTAAGGTCGCGCCGGTATATGTGAGAACAAGCGTGTACACCATGGAGGAAATATGGTCGCGGCCGACCCGCATCGCCGAAACAAAGAGGCGCCAGGGTTTAGCCTCAGGATCGAGCTCAGCAAGCTCGTTGATGGTGGATGCTTGAGCCACGGCAACGTCGTTGAGTACGCCCAAGGAACCAATAATAAAGCCGCACAGCATCAGCCCCACGACGTTGACATCCGGTAGATACAACAGGATATAAAGGTTGCCCTCTTCACCGAGTCCACGGATCTGATTGTGTTCTATTGCCACAGTGGCGAGCCACGCTGCCACCGCTAGTGCCACCATGGTGCCCCCCAAGGCCGCTGCGGATTTCCAGTTCAAGCCATGAACCAAGATCACCACGATAGGCAGAATAACCGAGCCGCTTAATACAGCAATCGCTAGTGGGTTTTCACCTAGCAGCAGTGCTGGAATGGTGAATTTTGCAATAAAAATAAGGGTCAGTCCAAGACCGATGAGAGCACGAATGCCCCGCATTAAGGCTAGGGCCACGATGGCGCCTGCGATGGCGAGAGCCCACAGAATCAGTTCGAAACTGCGATTGATATCACCAAAGGCGTAGGCCAAATCCCCATTCGTATCCTTGGTCTCGGTGAGTCGGATTTTTTGGCCCACGCTGAGGGTGGGATCGCTGGCCTCCCCAGAGTTGATGATCAGGGTGCGTTGACCAGAATTTTCGCCACTGGTGATATCGACGAGATACCATTGGCAATCACTCGTGCTGCCGGGTACCACTCGGGGAGATGTAGTAAAGATGCGTCCCGCTTCGGGGCTGGAGCAGGAACCTCGTTGCTCGTGGGAGACGGTGCCATCCACTTGGGCAGTGCCTACCGAAAAGGTCTGGTAAAAGCTGGGGGAGACCTGAGGGGTTTTGCCCCCGGGCCATAAATATCCCACTCCTGCTATCGCTAGTGCTGCCCAGATGAGTAGCGATATTAATACTGCTGCTCGCCATGGGGCGAGCGGGGATCGACCCCGAGGAGCAGTAGTTTGCGTGGCGTGCCGACCCACCAGCCTAACCTCCTGGAAAAATTCTGCGGATTTTACTGCTTGTAGCTGGCGAGGAAATTACCCAAGCGCTCGATGGCAACCGATAATTCGCTCGCCCACGGGAGTGTCACGACCCTAAAGTGATCGGGTCGAGGCCAGTTGAAGCCGGTGCCGTGGACGAGCAGAATTTTTTCGGAGCGCAGCAAATCCAACATAAGCTGCGCATCATCGTGAATATCATAATAATCTAAATCAAGCTTCGGGAAGGCATAGAGCGCCCCCATGGGTTTGACGCAGGATACACCAGGGATCTGGTTGAGCTTGTCAAAGGTGATATTGCGCTGTTCGAGTAGCCGCCCGCCACTACCAGTGAGCTGATAGATGGACTGACGACCACCCAAAGCTACTTGAATGGCGTGCTGCGCTGGCACGTTGGGGCACAATCTGGTGCCAGCGAGAAGGTCAATGCCTTCAATAAAACCAGAAGCATTATGTCGTGGACCTGTGATGACCATCCATCCAGCCCGGTAGCCGGCAACGCGGTATGCCTTCGACAGGCCATTAAACGTAATGCACAAAAGATCAGGGCAGAGAGTGGCAATAGAAATATGCTCGGCATCATCGTAGAGAATTCTGTCATAGATCTCATCCGCTAAAATAAGGAGATCGTATTCGCGGGCAATATCAACGATCTGTTGCAGAACCTCGCGAGAATACACCGCGCCTGTGGGATTATTGGGGTTAATGATCACAATGGCTTTGGTTTGCGGGGTGATCTTTTCCCGAATATCAGCAATCGAGGGATTCCAGTTATCCTCCTCATCGCAGAGATAGTGCACCGGCTTACCGCCTGCGAGGGAGGTCGCCGCGGTCCACAGGGGGTAATCTGGCGCAGGAATAAGCACCTCGTCACCATTGCTAAGGAGCGCTTGAGCCGTCATGGTGATGAGCTCGGAGACACCATTGCCAAGATAGACATCATCGACATCAAAATATGGGAAGTCGGGAATTAGCTCATAGCGAGTGACAATTGCGCGGCGGGCTGAGATGATGCCCTTCGAGGTGGAATACCCCTGAGCAGTGGGCAAGGAAGCGATGATATCGCGAATGATCACATCCGGTGCTTCGAATCCGAAAACTGCTGGATTACCTGTATTCAGTTTCAGAATGCGGTGTCCATCGGCTTCTAAGCGTTCGGCTTCTTTAGCGACTGGCCCACGAATTTCGTAGAGCACATTCTTCATCTTGTCGGCCTGATCGAAGATGCGGCGTGGTCGCCTCGTGCGTGATTTTTCGGGAGCTGGTTGCGAATCCTTTGCCTTCATAGCTTCTTATTGTGCCACCGATGGCACCCAGGTGTGAATAAACCTGTGTGTTACTTAGAGAGCTGTCCCGCTTAGGAATGACGTCTCCGCGCTTCGGCGATGAGACGTGAGGTGGCATCAAGAACATTCGTTTTCAGTTCTTCCTGTTTTTGTTGCCTGATTGCGCGCTGCGCTAATCGCTGTTGTTCAAGGTTGTACTGAGCCCACATGAGCTCTTCGCGCTGAGCGCTTTTTGCCTGCAATTGTCGACGCCTATCCAACGCCGCTGCACTTGGTGCGTGCCACGAGCTTGGTCCGACCTTAAAAAGGTATAAAAGGATGTACAAAATAAAGGGCAAAAATAGGAAAGATTCTAAACCCGTAGCCCCGAGGGACATAAAGGAAACGAGGGTTCCCAGCAAGAGGACCCCTAAGCGAATGCGTCGCCCTGAGCGGTGGGCCTCCATAATCTCGCTGCGACTATACATAGGTTCCATAGGAGAAAGGACGGGTTCTTGAGGTCGGGGAAGATCCGCGAAAACCTCCATCACCTCAGCACGTTTGGTTGCGTGTGTAATTCTATCGACACGCTCTTCGTACTCGTCCAAGTTTAGGCGTCCTTGGGCTACATGAATGCCCAACTCGTCAATAGCCTTGCTGCGCTCAGCGTCACCCAAACGATAGTCCGGAAGCCCATTCATACTCATAAGCTCCAGTTTAGTAGAAGTAGAGAGAAAAGAAATCGGGGAAGACCCCGATTTTCCTTTCCATGTACTCAGCTTAGGAATCCTCGCCGTCATCCGTGTCGGTTGCCTCTGGTGGCTCCACAAGAGGGGGTATAGCGGTAGGCGGTACCGCAGCCGGTGGTACGGGTGCTGGTGGCACGGCTATGGGAGGGGTAGCTGCTGGTGGGACGCTCGTAGGTGGAGCCGGCGCGGAGGGCACGGCCACGGGGGGAGTAGCTGCTGGCGGAACTGGTGAAGGAGCGCCAGCGCTGGGGGGAGTAGGCGCTGGTGGAACCGCAGCCGGTGGTACTGGTGCTGGTGGCACAGCTATGGGGGGAGTAGCTGCTGGCGGAACTGGTGAAGATGCGCCGGCGGTGGGAGGGGTAGCTGCTGGAGGGACGCTTGTAGGTGGAACCGGTGCCGGGGGCACGGCCGTAGGGGGAGTAGCTGTTGGAGGGGTGGCAGCCGGTGGAACTGCTGTTGGGGGTACCGCTAGCGGTGGTGCAGCCGCAGGAGGTACCGGCACTGCTGGTGTGGTCGCCGGTGGAACTGCAGTGGATTGATTCGCTGTCTGCGGTGGCGTGGGCACTGTGGGCACTGTGGGCGCGGTGGGCACGGTGGGCACAACAGGTACGGGAGGCACAGCAGCAGACACGACCGGCGTGCTCCTTGGTGCAGTATCTATTGGTTTCTGCTGTTGGCGCCTCGGAGTGGCTGGCTCTGGAGCGCTCTCCGCCTTTTTCTTGCGACGAATCGGTTGCTCGAGGAAGCGCTTCTCGTGAGGCGGAGGCAGGTGTCCGTCAATAAGAATAGAGTCGCGCAACATCTGAGCAACGTCTTTAACCTCAGGTGCATTCTCGGTGCTCTGAGCTTTTACCCCGCCAGTCAGCATGGTGTTGCAGAAGGGGCAGCCCACAGCAATAGACCCCGCACCTGAGGCAATGGCTTCTTGGGCGCGGTTATCGCTGATACGGCTGCCGAGCTTTTCCTCCATGAACATGCGAGCGCCGCCAGCGCCACAGCAGAAGCCCTCATTGCGGTTGCGATCCATCTCTGTCAATTCGGCGCCCGTGGCCTCGATGAGTTCACGTGGTGGATCAAAAATTTTGTTATGTCGACCCAGGAAACAAGGATCGTGGTAGGTAATGGGAGCTCGGTCCGCTGCGGAGCGAGGGATTGGCGTGAGTAATTGATCGCGCACCAGACGGTTCAACAGCTGGGTATGGTGGAAGACGTCGAAGTGCCCGTCGAAATCGGGGTATTCATTGCGCAGCGTATTGAAGCAGTGCGGACAGGTGGTGATGATCTTGCGCTGGCCCTGCACCACTCCATTGAAAACACCATTGAGGGTACCGATATTGTCGTGGGCAAGCTCTTGGAAGAGGAATTCATTGCCAGCTCGTCGGGCGGGATCTCCAGTGCAGGTTTCACCGGTGGAAAGCACCGCAAATTTCACCCCAGCAGTGTGCAATAATTCCACAACCGCTCGAGTGGTTCGGCGTCCGGCTTCGTCAAAGGCACCAGCGCACCCCACCCAGAAGAGATACTCGGTATCGGAGAAGTCGGTGATGTCTTCGCCAAAGATGGGGACAGTGATTCCGTCGCGACGGGCCTCGTCGATCCAGCTGGCGCGCTCTTTGCGGTTGCGCCCCCAAGGGTTTCCCTTAGTTTCGAGGGCCTTGAAGAGTCCAGCTAATTCGCTGGGGAATTCGGAGGCAGACAATACCTGGTAGCGGCGTAGGTTGGAAATATGGTCAATATGTTCGATATCAACGGGGCACTGCTCCACGCAGGCTCCGCAGTTGGTGCAACTCCAAAGCACATCAGGTTCGATGATCGCCCCTTCACCAGCGAGCCGGAGCACATCGAGGTTGGCGTGTGAGGAGTCGGCCTGGAAGGTGGCAGGGTCGGTGAGGTAACTGGAGTTGGCAACGGCTGCATCGCGAATATCGGTGATAAAAAGCTTCGGTGAGAGCGGCTTGTCTGTGTGCCAGGCTGGGCACTGCTCCTGGCACCGCCCACATTCAGTGCAAGCTGTGGAGTCAAGGAGGAGTTTCCAAGGTGCCTGATCGAGGGTGCCCACCCCAAGCTCGTAGTCGGAATCGTCAAGGGTTGCGATATCGAGTTTTTCGCCACCTGAATACATAGGTACCATCGCCCCCAGAGATTTTGGGGTGCTGTCAAGGCGCTGGAAAAAGATGGAGAAGAAGGCGAGGAAGCGGTGCCACGCCACACCCCAGTTTAAGTTGTGCGCAACAACGATCAGCCACACCATGCCAGTGAGTAATTTAAAGAGCGCAAAGAGGCTCACCATCACAGGGGAAGCGGGCAAGAGAAGTGCGATATAGCGGCTGAGAAAATCTGCCCATACTGAGGCTTGACCGTAGGTTGCGATCTTGCCGGCTTTGACTAAGAGCATTCCCAGTCCCTCGCCGAAGACGACAGCTTCAACGAAAAAGGCTGCGCGTGACGACGACCCGTAGAAGCGCGACAGACGATCTCGCGTTCCTTTCCGCAGCCGCAGTATAAAAAGAGCGCTAATGCCAAGAACTGTCCCAATGGCCAAGAATTCCTCGGCAAAATGGTAGAGCTTGAGTGAGGATAATATTGGCCAGCCGCCCGCAGGTACAAAGGTCTGGATATAGGCTTCAAACCACACCACCGAGCCGATAAGAAAGCCCATCATGACAAACCAGTGGGCGAGGGCGACAACTGGCTTGCGCATCATCTCGGTGTGAAAAAATACTTCCTTTAATGTCAGTGCGACGCGCTTGAGCGGTTGATTAAAGCGATGAGGGGTGGGCTGACCTGAGGAGATGAGTTTGAATAAACGTCTAACCGCGAGCCCAAAATAAACCCAGGCGGGCACTGAGGCAAGAATGCCAATTACGCCAATAATGAATAAAGAAGTGTCAGGCATAGAGATGAGGAAAACCTTCGGGGAGGGTAGCTATTACATTTTTGAAAGATGGGCACAATTCCATGTGCTGCTAACTCTAGTAGGGTTGCGCCCGCAACGTCTTATTCGCCTAGCGTTCAGTACTATAGCTAGTGGTCAGCTAGTGGCCGCGGTCACGCAAGCTGTCCAATCCACTGCTGATCACTTTAGGGACAAGGTAGAGACCTAATACCCCTTAATAGGGGGTTATTAACCTTTTGTTTACCAAGGGCGAGAAAGCTGCTTCTCGGTACGATCATCCACGGATGAAACCCTCACCAAACAAACGGCGTTGAGAAAGTTGGATTTTCCCTATGACAAATAGCTCCATTGCAGTGGCGCCCATAGCCAATAATGATGCTACCGATAAGTGGTGGCATCTAGGATTCGGCGGCCTGCTGGCTGGCGTCGTCATCTTCTTCGGTTTCTGGTCCTTCGGCTACGTCGGTCCTGAGGCAAATAAAGCCATGCTGATCACAGCCATCGTCTTCGGCACATTCATGGCTTTTAATATCGGCGGTAACGACGTCGCTAACTCTTTCGGCACCTCTGTAGGTGCCGGCACTCTCTCAATGAAACAGGCACTCGCTGTTGCCGCGGTCTTTGAGGTATCGGGCGCAGTTCTTGCAGGTGGAGAAGTAACCGATACCGTGAAATCGGGGATCGTGGATCTCGAAGCGGTGAATTTGAGCGCCGATCAATTTGGTTTCATTATGATGGCCTCCCTGCTTGGAGCTGCCGTCTGGCTGCTATTGGCCACCCGAATGGGCTGGCCAGTGTCTACGACTCACTCCATAATCGGCGGTATCGTCGGTGCGTCTCTGTGTCTTGGCATTACTGAAGGTATTGGCGGCACCGATATGGTGCAGTGGAATAAAATCGGATCCATTGCGGCCTCCTGGGTGCTCTCTCCAGTATTAGGTGGCATAGCGGCCTTTATCCTCTTCGGTTTGATTAAACGTCATATTTTGAAATTCAACGAGGACGCCGATACCACTCTGCGCGCTATCAAGGAAGAGCGCGTACGCTTGCACCGCGAATTTAAATCCTCCTTCGAGCGTCTGAACGAGGTCCAACAGCTGGCCTATACCAATGCCATGACTCGCGATGCAGCGCTTATTGCGGAGCCAGATTTTGACCCCGATGAGCTGGAATCAGACTATTATCGCGATCTTCACCGTCTCAATCGACGCCGCGATGAGCTCAATACCCACCAGGCTCTGGAGAATTGGGTACCGCTACTCGCGGCTTTAGGAGCGGCACTCATTGGCGCGATGATTCTCTTCAAAGGGCTCAAGCACACTAATATTCATCTCACCAGTTTGGGTAACGGTTTGGTGCTCGCCATGATTGCCGCCGTTGTGTGGATGGCTGTCTTCATTTTCTCTCGTACCCTTAAACGCCAAAACTTAGGACGCGCTACCTTTATCCTCTTCTCATGGATGCAGGTATTTACAGCGTCGGCCTTTGCCTTTTCCCACGGCTCCAATGATATCGCTAATGCTATTGGCCCCTTCTCTGCTGTGCTCGATGTCTTAAAGACCGGGGAGATTAATAGCAAAGCCGCTGTGCCGACGGCTGCCATGATCACCTGTGGTGTTGCCCTCATCGCCGGCCTGTGGTTTATTGGCCGCTACGTTATTCAAACCGTGGGCTCTGGGCTGACTAAGATGCACCCAGCCTCGGGCTTTGCTGCGGAGCTGGCAGCAGCCAGCGTGGTGATGATTGCCTCAATGCTCGGTCTTCCCGTCTCCTCAACTCATATTCTCATCGGTGCAGTCTTAGGCGTGGGAATTGTTAATCGCGCCGCCAACTGGTCGCTGATGAAACCGATTGCTTTGGCCTGGATTATTACCCTGCCATCCGCAGCGGCGGTATCGTCCATTGCAGTTCTTGTTCTCAATGCAATCTGGGGCTAATAGCTGCTTGTCCTGATGAAAAGGATCCCGCTGCATATGCAGCGGGATCCTTTTCATCAGAGAGGGTTAAACATCGCGTCGGCCTCGATAAGCGAGGTCCGAGATAAAGAGACGGAAACCCTTGCGGGTTCCACTAGGAGAAGTGGCTTCAACCTTGGTCGAAAGCTCGATATCGTCGATAGTAATTTCGCCTGCTCGAAGCGCTACAAGTTCTTGATGGTAGCGAACGAGTACCGCGATGGTAGCTGCAACTGGTACTGAAAGGAAGGCTCCGATTACTCCGAAGAGGGAGGAGCCAAGAGTAACGGCGAGTAGGACAACGGCAGCGTGCAGATTCATAGCTTTGGATTGCAGCAGGGGCTGCAATACATTGCCTTCGAGCTGCTGCACAACCAGGATGAGGAGCAAGACCAAAAGGGCATTGGTCAGACCATTAGAGACGAGGGCAATAATGACCGCGAGGGCACCAGCTGAGAAAGCGCCCACAATAGGGATGAAGCCCGCGAAGAAGGTGATCACGGCGAGCACTAGCGCGAGGGGGACGCCAAGAATTAAAAGGCCCCCACCAATAAAGACAGCGTCGACGAGGGAGACGATGGCTTGGGTACGGATAAATCCAGAGATGGTATTCCATACACGGGTCAGCGCCTCAGTAATATGCCACCCAGCATTAGGGCCGGCGGCCTTGCGGAGCATCGGAAGTAGACCCACTCCGTCCTTCAGGAAGAAGAAGGTCAGGACCAACATCAAGACGATGGTGATCAAAATGGAGGTCGCGGTGGATAGGCCAGAGAAGACACCATTGGCTATATCGGCGGAACGGGTCTGGAGGAAGGCCGTCAAATCATCAATAACCGAATCGAAGCGAGAAAAATCGAGATCAAAGGGACGGCTTTGAATCCATTCTTGGATTTGACGAGCGCCGATGGCTGCTCGCTGGGACAGTTCCCGGGACTGAGATGCGACCGACGGAGCCATAGCTCTCACGAGCACGCCCATCAGCACGAAGAAGCCTAAAATAACACCAGCGGAGGCGAGACCGGCGGGAATGCCTTTATTACGCATCCAACGCACTGGTGGCCACAGCACAGAACTGACCAAGATGGCTAGGAGAACGGGAAGCAGAGCCTTCCATATGGCGCCTAGGCCACGCCATGCTAGGTAACCCGCGATGACCATGATGATAAAGCGTAAGGCCCAGCCTGCAACCCACCGTCCGTCATTCCCTAAGATCTCGGCGCGGTCGGTATGGGCGATAATAGGCTCAGCTGGATCATCAGATTCGACAATATGGGTGTCGCGATCCTCCACAGCACTCGGGGCCACTGTGGTGTTTTCAGAAGGGTGCGTTTCATCGTATTCCACGATGCCTAATACGGCCTCCTCGAGTGCCTCGTGATCCTTGTTGGCTAGATGTTCTTTAGCCTGCGATTTGTCGCCTTTTTGGTGGTCATTACCATGGGAATTCTTGGACATGGGAAATACTTTGCCACACTTTTTTTTAAAAAGTCTATTGGGCAGGGGGTGGCGGAAAGGAAGAAGACCTGTAGAGAATGTGTTCGCCGCAAAAACGAGAGTCGGAGGTAGCTGTAATTCCGTCCGTGAACTGCGGTAATAGAGTAACTTGAGTCTATTCCGCTCAATTTAGTTGGCAACTTGCATGAAGTATGTTAGATTCGTATCCAGAAGTTGAGCGATTGCCAATCAACTTTAAATGACAAAATCTTCAAAAAACTTATTTGCAGGAGGCTTAAAATTATGGGACGCGCAGTAGGTATCGACCTTGGAACCACGAACTCCGTAGTGGCAGTTCTTGAAGGTGGCGAAGCTAATGTCATTGCCAACTCCGAAGGTTCGCGCACCACTCCGTCAGTGGTCGCTTTTGCCAAGAACGGTGAAGTACTTGTTGGTCAGTCAGCAAAGAACCAGGCCGTCACTAACGTTGACCGCACTATCCGTTCCGTGAAGCGCCACGTGGGTACGGACTGGACTGTTGATATTGATGATAAGAAGTACACCCCGCAGGAAATTTCCGCACGCACCCTGATGAAGTTAAAGCGAGATGCAGAATCGTACTTGGGTGAGGATATTACCGATGCCGTTATTACAGTTCCTGCATATTTCTCCGATGCGCAGCGTCAGGCCACCAAAGAGGCTGGTCAAATCGCAGGCATGAACGTGCTGCGTATTGTCAACGAGCCGACCGCTGCAGCTTTGGCCTACGGCCTAGAGAAGGGCGAAAAAGAACAAACCATCTTGGTCTTCGACCTTGGTGGTGGCACCTTCGACGTATCCCTGTTGGAAATCGGCGACGGTGTCGTAGAAGTTCGTGCCACTGCTGGTGACAACGAACTTGGTGGCGATGACTGGGATCAGCGCGTCGTTGACTGGTTGGTTGAAAAGTTTAAGAGCGCCCAAGGTGTGGATCTCTCCAAGGATAAGATGGCTCTTCAGCGCCTGCGTGAGGCCGCTGAGAAGGCCAAGATTGAGCTTTCTTCTTCGCAGAGCGCCAATATCAACTTGCCTTATATTACTGTCGATGCAGATAAGAATCCGCTCTTCCTCGATGAGACCTTATCGCGCACCGAATTCCAGCGTATTACCCAAGATCTCCTCGATCGCACCAAGAAGCCATTTAACCAAGTGGTTGCTGATGCTGGTGTGTCGGTATCCGAAATCGATCACGTTGTGCTTGTAGGTGGCTCAACCCGCATGCCCGCTGTGTCTGAACTGGTGAAGGAAATGACCGGAGGCCGTGAGCCCAATAAGGGTGTTAACCCTGACGAGGTTGTGGCCGTCGGTGCTGCTCTGCAGGCTGGTGTACTCCGCGGTGAAGTCAAGGATGTCTTGCTTCTCGATGTCACGCCACTTTCGCTCGGTATCGAAACCAAGGGCGGTGTAATGACCAAACTGATCGAGCGTAACACCACTATTCCTACCAAGCGTTCAGAGACTTTCACCACCGCTGACGATAACCAGCCTTCGGTGCAAATCCAGGTCTTCCAGGGCGAGCGTGAAATCGCGGCTCACAATAAGCTTCTTGGATCCTTCGAGCTTGGTGGCATTGCCCCTGCTCCTCGCGGTGTGCCGCAAATTGAGGTGACCTTCGATATCGATGCCAACGGCATTGTGCACGTCACCGCAAAGGATAAGGGCACCGGCAAGGAAAATACCATCAAGATCCAAGATGGTTCCGGCCTCTCCCAAGAAGAGATCGATCGCATGGTCAAGGACGCCGAGGCGCACGCCGAGGAAGATAAGAAGCGCCGTGAAGAGCAGGAAACCCGCAACGCTGCCGAGTCGACTGCGTACCAGACCCGTAAATTCGTGGAAGAAAACGGCGATAAGCTTGACGAAGAGCTTAAGACCAAGGTCAACGACGCAGCCGACAAGGTTGATGAGGCCCTCAAGGGAGAGGATCTTGACGCCATTAAGGAAGCCGTAGAGAAGCTCAACACTGAGGCGCAGGAGATGGGCAAGGCTCTATACGAAGCAGAAGCCGCAAAGGCTCAGGCCGAAGAGTCCGGCGATGACAACGTCGTTGACGCTGAAGTTGTTGATGAAGAGGAGAATAAGTAATGAACCACCCCCACGGTGAGCAGCCAGAGGATGACCTCGACCCCACCTTGGAGGATGACTTAGCTGAAGCCCTCGCCGATGTGGACATCACGTCGGTGGATCCCGACGGAGAGCAGGAAGATCCAAAACCTTCTGAGGAGGCGGAGTCGCACGAGCCGAAGGAGCCTAGTCTCGAGGAGCAGTTGCGCGAGCGCACCGAGGACCTACAACGGATCAATGCGGAGTATGCCAACTTTAGGCGCCGCACCGCTCAGGAACGTGCTGGAATCATCGAACAGGCGAAAGCACAAGTTCTCACGGAACTTTTGCCACTTCTCGATGACTTCGATCTTGCAGAGCAGCATGGTGATCTGAAAGAAGGCCCGCTCAAGGCTTTTCGCGATAAGTTTGTGTCCATCACCAGGACCCTTAAGGTTGAAGCGTTCGGATTCGAGGGGGATCCCTTCGACGCCGAATGTCACGAGGCCGTGCAAGATCTTTCCGAGGGCGAGGACAAACGCCTGGGAACGATTCTGCGCAAGGGGTACAAGATGAATGAGCGCTTACTGCGTACCGCGATGGTTATTATCACCGATCCCCAGCCCGAGGCTGGTACGAATGAAGGGGAACCTGTCGCCGAGTAGTGAGAACTCGGCACGAACCTCATGCGGCGCCCAGTAGTAGAGATACTGCGGGCGCCGCATTTTCTTGCCCGGATGGGGCTTGATTCTTTTGCATGGTTACCTAGAGTGTTAAGGGTGAATACTTACCCACTACCATCATTTGATTTCCAGGCCCACCGTGGTGGCCGCGGCGAATGGACCGAGGAATCGTACTTAGCTTTTAGTCGCGCGCTTGAGCTCGGAGTTTCCACGCTTGAATTAGATATCGTACTCACTCGGGACCGTGTTCCTGCATGCTGGCACGACCCTGTACTACTGGCAGAGAAATGCGATACCAGGGTCGGGGAGAACGTCTATGATCTTAGCTTCGAAGAGCTCAAACGCGTGCCGTGTGGAAAATTGTTGCCAGATTTTCCTCAAGCCGAGGTGGCGCGAGATAACCGCATACTTTCACTCGCTGAGGTTTTCGATCTCGCCGCTAGTTATGATGTCCACTTCAATATCGAGACCAAGATCGAGGCCGACAAACCACATCTCAGTGCTGAACCTGAAGAATTTGTGAGCGCTATCTTAGATACGGTACAAGCCTTTGGACTCGTGGAGAAAGTGATGATCCAGTCCTTTGATTGGCGTACCTTCCCGCTCGTTCGTGCCTATGATCCGAAGATACCTTTAGTGGCTCTCTGGGATGAGACCACATGGTTTGAAGGTACTCCGTGGGGCCCCTTCGAGGAGGATATTATTGCAGCCGCTCTAAAGAACGGGATATCCGTTTTGAGCCCACAGTATTCTCTCGTTGACTCTGCACTCATAGAAAAAGCGCACGACGCTGGGTTGACGGTCGTGCCGTGGACGGTCAACGATGAGGCAGATCTGCAAGCGCAGTTGGATCTTGGCGTCGACGGGCTGATTACCGATTACCCCTCGCGACTAAAAACACTACTGGATGCGCGCGGAATTTCTTATTAGGGTTCCGTGCCTGAATAAATTCTTAGAAAAGATTAAACGCAGCCACGGGTTGAGGAGACATGGTAGCCTAACGTGTAAGAATTTTTATTCACGCTGAACAAAACTAGAAAGAATAACACCCATGCGCCTCATCCTTCCATCTATCATCACTAGTCTTAGTCTTACCGCTACTCCCGTGGTTTTAGCAGCTCCAGCTTCCAGTGAGCCCGAAGCTAATAGCGCTATAACCGCTCCAATGGATCCGCCTGGTGATCCTGGTCCCAGTTTTGCCGAGGATGTCAATAATCCACCTTTTCTCGATCCAGCACTCGTGATTCCCGATATTGTGTCTTATTCACTGGTTGGGGCACCTGAAGGGGTGGATATAAATCCCGAAACGGGTGCGCTTATAGTCGATAAGGAACTTTTGCGTGGTCGAGGCGATCAGAGCTTTATTGTGATGATTCGCTTTAGTGACGGCACAACACTCGATCAACCCTTTACTATCGAAGACACAAGTGATGCGCCGCTGAATACTATTGTTACTCCGCACTGGACAGAGACTTATCGGGAAAGTCAGTCCTTCGATATGCAAGCAGGCGGAGGAGAACGCACTCTACCTATCACCTATAGCGGACTACCTCTTGATCCTGCTAAGTTTGTGCACAAAATCGAAATGGTCTCTGCACCTGACTGGGTAACCATGAAAGAAGACGGCACGCTTATTGTCAATCCTGGCAGAGACGTTAATCCTGGTTCCTATCCGGTGAACGTCACTGTGACTTACCGTGACAATTCGTATCAATACCTAGTCGCGACCATGCGTGTATCCGAGGCTGAGCAGCCAAGCGCAAAGGGGCTATGGGCACCGATTCTAGGAGGTATAGTTGCGGCTCTTGCCGCGATCGCAGCGGCCTTCGCCTCATTTGTCAGCTGGTTCTGATAGCTGAGTGGTTGTGGGCGCTAGCAGAAGAACCTGCTCAATAGCGTTCCACGACTTCATTGCTCTGAGGTGCTTGATAGGTGAGGCCAATGGGATTGTGTTGGCCGAGACTCAAGAGTTCACCTTCCGAGGGTTAAATAGCAAGCTGGACTAACAGATCAGCTCTCCCGGAACCCTTTCTCGACTCTTGAGTAAACAAACAAGCGAGATCTGGTCGTAAGATCCTCGAAAGGAGCTTTGCCTGCTCCAACGCAGAGATTACCAAAACCCACTGTACACAGGGAGGCTTAGGGTTTACAGTGATGGAAAAACTCCAGAGGCCTCTCATTGCTGATTCTCGATTGAAGCCCCTAATCTGTGGCTAGCGTCATAATGATAGAGCGGTCCAACTCCTGGTAGTAGAGCGCTAGCACTCCCTGGTGCTCCTGATCACTGTCTATATCCAAAGACTGCCGTGTCATCATGGAGGTGAAAATTTGGCAGATAGGCGAAGGCCGCATGACCCCTTAAGCACATCCGCCGATTGTGCGACGATTCAGACCGTTGACCACTTTGTCCTGTGTCGCAGATTCTGTGATACGCAATTTCCGCGTCCTTTCACAAGAAACCGCTACTTTTTGGCTCATATATCTTTGGAAAAGGAGGATAATCCCCATGCTTTCCACACCAAATATGGAAGCTCGATCTTAAACTATATGTATGGTGTTTCAGATGGTGGAGGAAAATATATCGACCCCAATGGGCCGTCCCACTTCCAGATTGATACCTACACAGTCGATGTGAAATCATGGAGCTGGAGTAAAGGCCAGTTAATAAGATCCCTGCTTTTCCAGCCCTAGCGCTAGTACGGTAAAAGGCGCCGTAACGGATACGTGTCTCTAGACTTTTGAACCTGCCGTCGACACCGTCATATCCCGCCGGAAGATGGTGGTCTTTGATTATCCCCTTTGCCTTTTAAGAGCCTTTAATCAACCTCAGAATGCCTCAAGAAGACCTATTGCACTGATAATCTCCTCGTCAATCGAAAACACTTAACCAGTGCGTATTTTCCATAACAGAAGACTTCCTGTGCGTATTGCTTTCTTCCTTAAAAGTACATGCTAGGTACGATATATTCATTGGCTCCAGGCGTCTAGCTCGGTATTGAAACGCTTCGTCGCATCATAAAATTTGACTATCCAATGCTGACAAAACTCTTTCCGATGAGATCTAGTTAACTTTATTTGGCTGGGTGCGAGCCATAACACTAGGGTTCATTTTAGGTTCTATATAACATTCGTATTCATGGCTAGAGAGAGATGGTTGATGAGTAAAACACGCATCATCCTCACTACCGTGGCTGCTGTGAGCTTAATAGCCCAAGGTGCCAAAGTAGTAGGAGAAGAATCGCTCATTCCAGCAGCTCATGCGACGGACCTCGCATCAGCGGTAGTAGCTGGAGATTTTCAAGAACAAGCTGGTTGCGCCAAGAACTGGGCCGAAACATGCCCCAATACTCAAATGGAGCGCAAAGGAGATCACTACACCAAACGGATCGACTTTCCGGCAGGTAAAAGTGAATTCAAGATTGTACTAGATGGTAATTGGAGCAACAGCTACGGTATTCCTTCCGGTGGCACCGATAAGAACGTAGAGCTTAAGCTGGCAGCGCCTACCACTCTGGAAGTTAGTTTTGATCCCACAACTAAACATGTGGGAATTCGAGCCCCTCAAGGGTTCGCGGAGAATAGCGAGACTGTTCAGAATTATCGAGACACCGACCGTGAGATCGTCGGAAAGCCGTACCGCAATGAGAATGCTGGAAAGAATTTCTACTTTGTTCTCGCGGATCGCTTCAATAATGGTGACCCCTCGAATGATCGTGGCCTCATTGACGGCGAAGATAATCGCCTCAACCACGGCTTTGACCCCACCTCCAAAGGCTTCTACCACGGCGGCGACCTGAAGGGCCTCATTGACAAGATCGACTATATAGCAGGGCTAGGAACAACAGCTTTGTGGCTCAGCCCCAGCTTTAAGAACCGGGCAGTGCAGGGCGAAGGTGATCAGGCTACCGCTGGATATCATGGCTATTGGATCACCGATTTCACCCAGATCGACCCTCATCTAGGTACCAACGACGAGATGAAGCAGCTGATCGCTGCCGCTCATAATAGGGGTATGAAGGTCTACTTCGATATCGTGGTCAACCACACTGCCGATATCATCCAGCTTGCCGGGGGTAATGGGTCCGCGGGCAAGACCTATATGAACCTCGCCGATCACCCCTATAAAGATGCTCAGGGCCAGCCCTTTACACTTAGTGATTACGTGGGCACGGGCAAAGCGTTCCCCGAACTTAATCAGGATTCTTTCCCTTTTACCCTCAGCCGTGATGATTCCATCACTCTGGTTCCCGACTGGCTCAATGATCCGACCTATTACCACAACCGAGGTAACGTAGATTTCAATTCCTCGGGTGAAGACGATATCTACGGTGATTTCGCTAACCTGGATGATCTCTTCACTGAACATCCAAAAGTGGTTGACGGTATGACCGAGATTTACAGCGCCTGGGTTGACGCTGGCCTTGACGGTTTCCGTATCGATACCGCCAAGCACGTGAATTTCGAATTCTGGAAGGAATGGACCAAACGTATTAAAGAGCATGCTGCTCAGACTGGACGCAGCGATTTCTTCATGTTCGGCGAAGCCTATGATCGGGAAGCCGACAAGCTCGCTCGCTATATGCGCGAAAGCGATATGGATGCTGTCCTAGACTTCGGTTTCCAGAACCGTGTTAAGGACTTTGCATCTGGTGCCTCCACCGAATCCTTGGCGGGGCTTTTTAGAGATGATGCCCACTATATTACTGAGCACTCAGATGCCAGCGTGCTGCCTACTTTCCTCGGCAATCACGATATGGGGCGTATTGGTTCCTTCCTCAGCTCAACCGATAATCCGCTCAAGCGCTCTGAGTTAGCGCACTCGACGATGTTCCTAACCCGCGGACAACCTGTTGTCTACTATGGCGATGAGCAAGGATTCATCGGTAACGGTGGTGACAAAGAAGCCCGCCAAGATATGTTCGCTACCCAAGTTGTAGACGTGAAGAGTGAAAAGCTCTTAGATGGCAGTACCTTTGGCGATGGCGATCATTTTGACGAAAACGCGGGACTCTACCAGCACATCAAGGCACTAGCTGAACTGCGTCGGGAGCACAAAGCTCTGCGCGAAGGCGCCCAAATTGAGCGTTGGAAGAGCAGTGGCCCAGGTGTCTATGCCTTTAGCCGCATTGATACTGATGAAAAAGTTGAGTACCTCGTCGCGCTGAACAATAGTGCGAGCGCCCAGACGGTGTCTCCAAAGGCTCTCAGCAAAGATGCCACGCTGACGAAGATCTACGGCAACGGTCCCGATACTCTCAATACCGGCGCCGATGGGGCAGTGGAGATCGAAGTTCCTGGACTATCCGCTAGTGTCTATAAGGCACAAAAGCAGGTATCTGGTTCCGTGACTGGTGGCCTTACGGTTAAAGGCCACGCCCTTGAGGGTCTAGCACCTATCGGAACCGATATTTCGGGAGATAGCTGGTCTGAAACCTCCTTCGCGTGGCGTATCCAGGGTGATACTGACTGGAACAAGCTTGGTACCGCCACTGGTGCTCGCGCTATGGTATACCACAATGTTTCCGCACTCGAGCCAGGTACTGTGGTGGAATACCGCACGGTGACTGTCGATGCGGACGGTAATAAGACGGCCTCCTCCGGGTGGGGTGTCGTGGGGCAAGATCTTGCCGTTCCTGGCACCGAGATTGAACCTTTCGGACCAGCGGTGGCTGGCTCCTTCACTGCCGCTCTCTGCGGATCTGACTGGATGCCGTCTTGTGAAAAGATGAAGCTTATTCGCGTTGCGGGCTCTGACTGGTCTACTCTGACCGTCCCTGTCGCCCAAGGTGATCACAAATACAAGATCGCTGTGGGTGGAGATTGGAAGGAGAACTACGGCAAGAATTCCGCCACCACCGACGAGAGCACCCCGAATGGATCAGACGTTAAATTCTCTCTCACCAGCGAAGAGGACGTAACCTTCTTCTATAACAACGTCACTCATGAGTTCTTTAATACTGTCGAGCACCCAGCCATCACTTTGCCGGGCACTTTCGGCGGCGCCTTAGAGTGCCCTCGTGGTTCGCAGGGAGATCTCAGCGGTAACGAATACGGCAACTGGGGGCCAGCTTGCCTCAACTCACTGATGACTCGAACCGGTGAGCATACCTACGAGTTTGAATCGAAGGCTATCCCTGCCGGTAACTACGAGTTCAAAGTGGCCTATAACCGCACGTGGGACACCAGCTTCGGCGACGGCAGCGGTAACTATAAACTGAACTTTGAGGGTAAAGCCGATAAATATCCACGGTTCATCTGGAATGACGAATCGAATACTCTCAGCACTGAACTGCTCGATCGTGGCTCCTTGGAGCAGAAAGATCGCAGCGCGATCTGGTTGGATGAGCGCACCATAGCGCTACCACCAGCTCTTCTCGAGGGCCGCAATGCTCTCGAGGTCAGCGTTGATCTTATTAGCGTTAGTGACGGCCAAGCCGTTGTGAAGGGCGGAACAGGTGCCTCAACAAAGGACGGCGCTCAAGCCGAGAGCATCAATCTGGAATCGCTCGGTGCCCTCTCATTAGAATTGGCGCAACAAAATCCCTATATCCGTGACTACTTAAGCTACCGAGTACCCGCTAGTGTCACAACCGATAAGATCAAAACTATGCTCGGCGGTGGATTAGGAGTCGCTGTCTATGCAAAGGGGCAGCAAGCCGAGGCGCTCAATGTCACGGGTGTCCAAATTCCTGGCGTCATCGATGCTGTTTTCGCACCTGCGCTACAGGAACAGCTCGGCGTTATCTTCAATGGTGATACCCCCACCTTGAAGCTGTGGGCTCCCACTGCTCATCAGGTGTCCGTGGAACTCTACCCCGATAGCACAGGGGTAGGGGCAACCGAATCGCGCGATTTAGACTACGACGATGCGACGGGTATCTGGAGCATTACGGGTGATCCCTCATGGAAGAACCGGGCCTATAAATATAAGGTCCGGGTATGGAATCCTACGGATAACGAGATTACCGATACGTTGGTTACAGATCCCTATTCCATTGGTTTGACCCCGAATTCACAGCAGTCGGTAATTGTCGATCTGAATGATCCGGCACTCAAGCCTGATGGCTGGGACGCTCTAGAAGTGCCCAGCTTGGCAAATCCCGCTGACCAGATGATTTACGAACTCCATGTTCGCGATTTCTCTATCGCTGATAACACAGTGTCGCCGGAACATCGTGGTAAATATCTAGCATTTACCGAGAAGAATTCCGCCTCGGTCAAGCACCTCAAGCAGCTTGCCGACGCTGGCCTAAATACCGTGCACCTACTTCCTACCAACGATATTGCCTCGATCCCTGAGGTTAATCAGGACCAGCCAGCTATTGAGGCCAATCCTGCACCCGATAGCGAGCAACCTCAAGCTGCTGTGGCCGCTACCGCGAAAACCGATGGCTTCAACTGGGGCTATGATCCGTATCACTATATGACCCCTGAGGGCTCCTACGCCTCCGATCCGCAAGCACCCAGCCGCATTAAGGAATACCGCAGCATGGTGCAAGCACTTGCTGGTATGAATCTGCGCGTCGTTAGTGATCAGGTATATAACCACACCTATGGTGCAGGCACTGGGGAATACAGCGTCTTAGATAAAGTTGTTCCAGGCTATTACCACCGACTCAACCCGAACGGATCTATAGCTAACTCAACCTGCTGCGATAACCTCGCTACCGAGCATAAATTCATGGAAAAGCTCATGATCGACTCAGTATTGAGTTGGGCGAAGAATTATCGCATTGACGGTTTCCGCTTTGACCTCATGGGCCACCACTCAGCCGAGAATCTCAAGGCTGTGCAGCGGGCTCTTCAGGGCCTGACCAAGGAAAAGGATGGAATCGACGGTAGCCGGATCTATCTCTACGGTGAGGGCTGGAATTTTGGTGAAGTACAAGATGGTCAACGCTTCCCGCAAGCGATCCAAGGCAACCTTTCCGGCACCAATATCGGTACCTTCAACGATAAATTGCGCAATGGTGTCCACGGACACGAAGGGACGGAACAAGGTTTCGGCACTGGTCTAGTAACCGCCCCGAATGGCCATCCGCAAAAGGGGGAAGGCCACCTCGAGCACTTGCAGGATATTATCAAGGTCGGCATGGCCGGTAACCTCGCTGATTTTGAATTCGACTCTAAAGATGGCCGTAAATTCGGCCGGGATCTCGTCCTAGACGGCCAACAGGTCGGTTATGGTCTGACCCCAGGCGATACTGTCAACTATGTTGATGCTCACGATAACCAAACCCTTTATGATCTCAGCGTGCTCCAGCTGCCGCTCGATACCACCATGGAGGATCGAGTATTGATGAATACCGTGCAGTTGGCAACGGTCACATTAGGCCAGTCTCCGGCATTCTGGCACGCTGGTACGGAATTCATGCGTTCGAAGTCGCTTGATCGAGATTCCTATAACGCCGGAGATCATTTCAACAAACTCGATCTCTCAGGTCAGACTCACAATTTCGGCGTCGGCCTGCCATCGGAGGAGAAGAACGGTGATAAGTGGAATGAGTACCGCCCACTGCTGAATAACCCCGCGCTGAAAGCATCACCTGCGGATCTTGAGCTGTCCAATAAATTGGCTCAGGAATTGCTACAGCTACGGTCGGCTACCAAGCTGATGCACCTAGGGGATACAGAGCTGATCAAGCAAAAGATCAGTTTCCCCAAGGGACCACATGGCATGATCACCATGCATATCGATGACCGTCAGGGCGAAGATATCGACGAGAACCTTGCTGGCGTCGTCGTCGCCATCAACGCTGCCCCGAACGCCGGTACTGTGCGTATTGGCAATCTTAAAGGTGAGGAAATTGTTGTCTCCGATATCCTCAAGGCCAACCCGCGCATAAAGGACGTACAGTGGAATCCCACTGAAGGGGACCTCACAATCCCTGCCCGCACGGTCGTGGTGATGAATCATAAGGCTCAGGGCCTGGCCGACCGCCACACCCCACTATGGGAAAAGATCGAGGTTGTCCGCGGTACAGCCACAGCGATCCAAGGGGTTAGATTTGAGCCCTACTTCATTGATCCAGACGCAAGCGTGCGCGGCTACGAGCTTCAAGCCGGTGCACCTGACTGGTTGACCATCAATGATGAGGGGCAGCTATCCGCTGCACCAGGTGCGAATATCGAGGTGGGCGAAGTCACAGCAAAGGTCACTGTCACCTACATCGATGACACCACAGATGAAGTCGATATAACGGTGAATGTCTTGCCGAATGATAGCGATCAAAACCAGGATCTCAGTTATAACGATGTGAGTGTGACAGCTGGCGGTCCCGAAGGAACGACTGCAATCAGCAAGACAATACCTGGCACCACCTATACGCTTGCTGCAGGTCATCCTGAGTGGGTCAGCATTGACGGGAAGACTGGAATTGTCACTGTCAATCCTGCAGCCTCGGTAAGCCCTGAGCAATACCCGGTTACCGTGGACGTTCAGTTCGCAGACTATACGACCACCCAGATACAGTTCACGGTTACTGTCAGCCCGCAACCTTTAGTTGCGGATCTATACCAACCGTCCTATGCAGAGCTCAGTGTCGCTCGTGGCACCCAAGCGGTACAACAAGAGGTCACCTTCGATCCGGTGATCTCCGACCAGGCCGCCACAATCCGAGGATTTGCCCTCAAAGATGGGGCTCCTCAGTGGTTGAGCGTCAATGATCACGGCCAGCTCGAAGCGCAACCAGGCGCTGATATCCCAGTAGGTGAGGTCAACGCAACGGTGGTGATCACCTATACCGACAACAGCACTGATGAGGCTGAGGTGACGGTGAAGGTGAACCAGAATCAAGCCGATGCTTCCGATCTGACCTATCCAGAGCACAGCATCAAGGCTGGTAGCGGTGAGGTTCGGGTATCTCCAGAGAATTACGAGAATGATACTGATCTCAGCCTGCCGGCTGATCACCCTGAGTGGATCAGTATTGCTGACAAGGGAGTACTCGTTGTCAACCCGCCTGCCGATACCGCAGCTGAGCGTTATGAGACTACCGTGACCGCTCGGTTTGCAGATGGATCCACTAAGACTGTCCCAGTGATAGTAAATGTAGGTTCTTATCTCAATCAGCAGATCACTCCCACGTGGGAAGACGTGACGGTAAGCCGTGGTATTGGTTCAGCGAGTGCTGAGGTCCACATCGATCCAGCCGACCGCGCCGAAGAAATCACCAGCTATGAGCTCGTGGATGCTCCCGAGTGGGTGAGTATCACTGACAGTGGCACAGTTCAGGCCGCGCCGGGTGCGCAGGTGGACATTGCCCCAGTGGCTATCAAGGTCAGGGTTACCTATCAGGATGCCAGCGTCAATGAGGTTTCCCTCACGGTGACAGTAACCGGCAACCACGCAGACGCGGCTGGTGACCTGAATTATCCTGATAGCACCCTTGTCAACGGCCAGAGCATCGATATTGCACCAAGTAGCACTGAGAATATTGAGCAGGTAACTGTCTCAGATGCTGTACACAGCGATATCACCGTGCAACCGGATCACAGCCTCCGCGTTACCGGCACGAGTGAGGGTACCGAGCAGGTCAACGTCACCGTGCGTTTTGTTGATGGCTCGACAAAGGTTGTGGATATGAGGATCACTGTGCAGCCGATTGCTCACGCAGAGAAATTCCAGCCGCGTTATGAAAATATCGAGATTATTGCAGGTCAATCTACGACTGTGGCAGTTCTGGATAGTCCCGAAGGCGCTCAGTTTGCTCTCAAGAATGCCCCTTCGTGGGTCACTATCAATACTGAGACCGGCGAATTGCAGCTACGTCCTGGTGCCGAACTGGGAGACGACTCCATTGCCGTAACCGTTACTGTGACATACTCGGATCAATCTCAGGAGGATATCAACGCACGCGTGAGCCTCAAGGAATCCTTGGCACACGCAAGCGATCCGAAATGGACTATCAACGCAGCTCCTCGACCGGGTACATCCGTTGTAGTTCCGAAGGTAGGCGATAGTGCGCTGCGTATCCAGGAAGTGACCGTGCCGAATGATTCCACGGTGAGCGTGGAGTTGCTGGACAACGGCGATATGAAGATCACGGTAGCCGATGACGAAAATCTGGCTGGTCAGATCCTCAAGCCACTTGTTCGGGTGACTTTTGAGGACGGCTCTACGTCCGAGGTTCCCCTCGAGGTTCTCGTGGCACCAAAGTTCAAGGCCGATATCAAGGATAAGACCAAGTGGGTAGCTCATGCAGATGAAGCCGTGAGCTGGTCTAAGCCAGATTCTACCCCCGCGTGGTATTCCATTAATGATCGCGGCGAGCTCTCCGTCACTCCAGATGCGCCAGTGGGTACCCACGATATCGTGGTCCTCGCGCAGTACGGCTCTACCACGGTGCCTGTGACTGCAACGGTCAAGATCGAGGAGCCAAAACAGCCTACTCCACCGGCAGAGGATGGTTCCTCCGCTGGGCCAACTGGCTGGAAGATCTGGGTCCCAATTGTGGCACTCCTTGGCGGCATTCTTGCAGCCTTGGTATCAGTCACCCTCGATCCCCATAGCCCACTACGGCAACTCTTCGGTTGGCGCTAGGAATAGCTAGATAAAAAACTCCCCGCCGCTGCGTGATGTGACCCATGCGCAGCGGCGGGGAGTTTTTGTGGATTTCCTTAAACTCGTGTCCTTCAGGTGATTGCTGCTCTAAGATGAGGGGGATTTTATTCGATATTTCCTTATGCTAGAAAGAGATTCCAGTGAAGAAACTACTCTCGATCACCACCGCGGTGGTCCTCACCTTAACTTCTGTTGCTGTTGCCCAACCACTGAGCGCGCAACCAGCGCCGACTCCAGCGAATCAGCAGCTCGCCTCTGCGACTTTATACTCTGCACCCCTGTCTACCACTGCGCACCTATCCGACACGCGCCCAGTATCCCAGAAGGAGCAGCAGGTAACCGCTGATAGCTCAGCCGATGAAGCTCAGGATACGACCACGGAGAAGCCGGGTGAGAGTTCACAACCAACACCTCAGTGGCGGATCTTTACTGATTCTGTCAAGCATTTCTTTGATACCGTCTTCTTGGCTTTGGCGGCCTTCTTTGGCGCAGTCGACTGGTGGACGCCTTTGTTTGGTAGTAGCGACTAGGGGAAGCTCACTGGCATCACCTTGTGATTTTCTGCGCCCAATACGCTAAACTTTAGTGTCATAGACTCAACTTAGTTATTAAAGGAGAATATGCCATGGCCGTTAAAAACGAATGGGCGGAGAGAGATTATTACGCCGATCTCGGAGTCTCCTCACAGGCTTCCGAGGGGGACATTAAGCGGGCGTACCGCAAATTAGCTCGCGATAACCACCCGGATTCTCACCCCGGGGATACCGTTCGCGAGGAGCGCTTTAAAAAAGTGGCTCAAGCTTATGACGTCTTAGGCGACGAGGAAAAACGTAAAGAGTACGACGATTTCCGCACCATGTTGAAAAATGGCGGCGGTTTTGGGGGTGGTTTCCCCACTGGTGGGGGGTTTCGGGCGCACGACTTCGACCTCTCCGATCTCTTTGGACGAGGTGGAGCGGCTGGCGCGACAGGCGGCTTTGGGGATATCTTCGGTAGCGCTTTCGGTGGCGGCGCTGGTCATCGCAACCCAACTCGGCAAACGCGGGGATCCGATGTCGAAACCGAAGTCACCATTGAATTCCGTGAGGCCGCGAAGGGGACGACGTTTCCCATTCAATTAACCGGTAATGCGCCGTGCGCAGCTTGCCACGGTTCCGGCTCCCAAACAGGCGAGGTTAGCACCTGCCCAACATGCCACGGTTCCGGCTTCAAGTCCGAAAATCGAGGTGCCTTCGGTTTCTCTGCACCGTGCACGGATTGTGGAGGCGATGGGAAAAAAATCAATGACCCGTGTTCTGCCTGCCGCTCCACTGGCACAGTGCGACGCTCCCGCTCGATAACGGTGAGGATTCCAGCTGGAGTTGAGGACGGCCAAAAGGTCCGACTCGCGGGGCAAGGAGAAGCGGGCCCCCATGGCTTACCAGCGGGTGACCTGTTTGTTCATGTCCATGTCAAGCAGGACCCACTCTTTAAGCGCAAAGGCTTAGATCTTGAGGTAAAAGTTCCGGTTAGCTTTGCTGAGTTATCTCTTGGCGATACCATCTCGGTTCCTACCCTTGATTCTCCCGTTACACTTAAAATTCCTGCAGGTACCCCGAATGGTCGTGTCTTGCGTGTTCGGGGGCGGGGCATTTCGCGACGTAATGGCGACACAGGAGATCTTCGAGTGAAACTGGATCTCGTTGTACCTACCTCACTCGACTCAGAAGCGCTGGCAGCTCTGCAGCAATATGCGTTGGCCGAGCAGAAATCAGGTTTCGATCCTCGCGCCAACTGGGCCGGACATACGCACTAATGAACAGCAAACAGACTGAAAGAGTTGATTGTCATGGGTCGAAAGAATGACAACCCAAACTTTGAAGACACTGAGCAAGTTTTTGTTATCTCCGTAGCTGCGGAACTCTGCGGAATGCACGCCCAAACGCTGCGTACATATGATCGCCTGGGAATAGTCACCCCCCAGCGCACCAGCGGTGGGGGGCGACGGTACTCCTATGAGGACGTAGAACTGCTCCGCACGGTGCAACGTTTAAGCCAAGAAGATGGCGTCAATCTCGCAGGTATCAAGGCCATTATCGAACTTAAACGGGATAACGATCGGCTTCGGGCGCAGTTGCGTCAAACCCAGAGTGAATTAACTGAACTCCAGCGCCATATCAACCGCCCCCGGGGGGAGATCGTTCATGTCCCGCGTTCCACGGCGGTCGTGATGTGGGAACCCCGCCGAGGCAAGCGCAGATAATATCAATTAAGTCCAAGTGCCGCGTTGATATCCGCGCGGCACTTCTCGTCAGTATCGTAGCCACTGTGGGAGACCGCGCAGGTGAGGGTTTTATCGGCAATTTCTTGAGGGTCAGGACCGTGGATGCCACCGGTGGGGCTATTGACTAAACGGATAATATCGGTTTCCCCTTCGACGTTAATAATTGGTCCATCGAGATGTATATCCTCTCGGGAAGCGGTGCCTAGCCCCGGAGCTCCCAATACTACGAGTGCGTCAAGGGGATTATCGTCACCGGGCTGGGCACTCATCGCAAGGGGCAGCGCCCCGTAGGAGTGACCCTCTCCGTATAAAAAGGCGTGTGGGGCGCGGCTACGTAGAGATTTTAGGAACTCGTTGATGGCAGGTGCATCCCGGCGCGCCCATCGTTTACTGATGGCAGCGCTAAGAGTGGGAGGGGCCTGATAATTGAGGTAGCTGATGATCGCTGCAGAACCCTTAGAGTCTCGCTGCAGTTGGGCCGCAGTCTCGAGGCGCCCTACCCAAGAATGTGGGTCGGAGGAGCCGGTGCCGGCGATTTTAGTTTCAATGTGCTGCGCTTTTTCGATATCTCCAAAAGCCACCACAATGCCGTCGTGGTCTATTTCAATGAGCCGCGCATGGGGGTTCGAATCGAGGAACTCTGCGATGCCTGGAAAATCGTAGCTCTCTAATTTCGCACGTGCTTGGACATGGATGTCATCGATGCTTAGGTCCTGAGACTCAGCGAAGTAAAGGCCGCGCGGATCTAATGGGTGACTACAGGAGGGGTGTAGGGATTCAATTTCTATACTGCATTGCGTATCTAAATAGTTCGAGGCAGCGTCGATATAGTTAAGTGCCGTGCGCACGAGCGGAATATGGGCGAGCGCGTAGTCGGCAACGGCAATGAGATGGCGCTGTGGGCCAATGATAATGCCAAGAGCGCGCGCTAGGCTCCTTATCCGGCGCGCATAGTCTTCTAATTCCGCTTGAGCCTCGGCGGTGGCGAGCAGAATATGGGCGATGAGGGTGATCAGGTCAGCGTGCTGGCGGTACGCGTTGGTAATTTTCTTAGCTCTTACCAGCCCTTGTTCTAAGGCGAGACCAGCAGTGTGGTCCGCAAAAGCCTGGAATCGTTGCTCAGCAGCCGCAACCTCATCTGAGAGCTTTGTGGCTTGCTGGAGCAGTTCGTGGGCGCTGCGCTCCAATTCTACCGAGCGCAGTGGAAGGTCTAGTTCAGTCATGGTCCAACTCCAGAGCGAGATCTGTATCTAGGTTTTCGCACCGACGAAGAAAAGCGTTGAGTGCATCCACGTGGTCATTATGGGCACGAATGGAGTCTCCGATCTGCAAATTAAGGTACGCGGTTGTGGAGCGCAGGCTATCAGCAGTTCGACTGGGTGAGATCACAGGGTTGATGAGAGAGGGGATCAGCAGGGGTTGCAGGAGCTGCCGTGCGTGGGAGTTGAATGAGATATCCATAATATAAAGCACACCGCACGTCGGTTCTCGTCGCATGTCGAGACTTGTCGCATTGGGGGAATCTGTGGATAACTTTCTCCGCGTTCTCGATATAGGGTAGTAGGCATGAAAATCGCGATGGCTCAGATGACGTCCGCTACTGACAAGCAGGAAAATTTACAGCAGATTCACACCTATGTGCGTAGGGCGCATGCACAAGGTGCACGAATGGTTATCTTCCCAGAAGCTACGATGCAAGCTTTTGCCTCAGGCAGGCTTGATCTCCAAGCGGAGGAAATCTCTGGCCCATTCGTCGAGAGCTTAAAGCTGTGGGCTCACCAGTATGATGTGGCAATCGTGGCTGGTATTTTCACTCCTGCTGATACGGTGGGGGATATTCAGCGGGTCTTCAATACATTGGTATTTGTCCACCCGCACCAACAGGTAGATATCTATCACAAGATCCACGTCTATGACGCCTATGGTTTCCAGGAATCCGAAACGGTCAAGCCCGGAGGGGATATGAAAGTCGTGGATTTTGATGGTATACGCTTCGGCCTGAGTATCTGTTATGACGTGCGTTTCCCCACCCTCTATCAGGATCTTGCGCGATCCGGTGCCGAGGTTATCTTAATCCCCATGTCATGGGCTGGTGGGGAGGGGAAACGGGCACAGAGAGATACCTTAATTGGTGCCCGCGCTCTTGATTCCACGAGCTTTATTGTGGCGGTTGATCAGGCTCCCCCAAAGGATGCTAAAGATTCTCAGCCGCTGGGTGTGGGGTTCTCGCAGGCGATTAGCCCAGAAGGAAGGGTTCTTGTGACCTTAGGCCCCGATAGCCATCTGGGGCTCGTCGATATTGATCCCGCTATGGTCGCCGAAGCTCGACGCCGATTACCTATCCTCTAGTCCCAGAAGTAGCGGTGCCGATAGTCGAGGGTTTGAATATTTTCCGCTGGAGTCCCGTGAGCGATGAGATTGTCACGGGTGCCGCGTACGTCCTCAGTGTCACCAAAGATGATGATGTGATGGCCCGACCATGTACCAAAACTGGAGATATGTTCGCCCGCGCAGCCAATATGGGGCAGGTGCAATCCTCGTGGCGCAATCGAATGCTCAGTTGCTCCTACCCACCACGCATCTTCCGCGTGGCTAATGACTGGAACAATAAAAAGCCAGGGCGCGGTCGATGCTATATGCCACAAGGAGCGCAATTCATATAACTCGCCAGGATAATTGGCACATACGAAGAGGTAGGTGCGCGGCGGGTTGGTCTTTTTGAAGAGGTCGAGAATGATCGCGCGAGCGCCAGCTAGTCCGGTTCCGTGGGCGATGAGGAGAAGGTCTTCGGTCTCGTCGATATAAAATCCGCCGCCTGCTAGTCCGAAGAGCCAGCGGTCACCGGGTTGCGCGTGCGCCAAGGCTGTGGAGCTTGCATTGCTAGTGCGCACGTGAAATTCGATCTGACATGCGTCATTAGCGGGTATTGAAGGAAGAAGGTCGCGCCAGCGGCCTTGGGTGTAGTTTGAGGTGACTGGAATAAATTGTCCAGGCTGATAGCTCAGCGGCTCATCAGTAATAATGCGGATGCAGTGGATAAAGCGCGAGCGTTTAGCTACCTCAACCACTTCGCCACCAATCGGGCGGGCAGAGGATCGAGCAGTCTCAGTCTCTACAAGGTGAATGATTTCGCCGATGAATTGTTGGGAACGAAAACCTGCAGAAAACCCTAAAGGCTCACAGTGGTGGAGAAATTCCGGCACTATGGTTTGAATAAGACCTGGTAGATCACTAGCACCCTGGTGAAGCGCGGTATGGATTGCGCGGATAAGAACTGTACGCCCTCGAGAGCTGAGCGCTCCGTTTATATCGGCGAGACGAAAAAGCTCCGTAATGGCGCGATCGAGGGGAAAATCTGAGCCTAGGGCTGCCCGCATATACTGATGGCGCCCAAGGTAATCAGCCGCCGCCCGAAGAGCCAGCGGGTGGGTGGATAAATACCGGTAGATCTCTTGAGCCCATCCCAGTTCGAGCCGCTGAGGTGGGGTAGGCTCGATGGAATTCACGAGCCTTAGTCTACTGAATATAGAGCCTAAACGCTATTGTCCGCATAGACTTCTTAGACCATTTAAAGGCCGTGGTTTTTGACGAGTTCGGGAGCGATGTGGATGGCAAAATTGTTCAATAGTCGAATATTTGCATCCAATCCGGCGAGATTCGGAATGGCAAGCATGAGGGTATCTGCTGCACAGACAGCTCGATCCGCCAATAGAGTTTTAAGGATATTCTCTGGGGTATCGATGAGCCGCTGACCGAGGATGGCTTGCTGACCGTCGAGCATACTGTGCCTTTCAGAAGAGCCTGAGCCAGGGGTGCCAAAATCCCTGCGGTCGCGCTCATTGACGATAGGAATAATAGTCCGAGTTACCGATACTCGCGGTTCACGGCTCCAGCCCGCTTCCGTCCACGCCTCTTTGTAGGCCATAATGTGCTGGTATTGGGCCTCGCTGAGGGTGGTGGTCCGGGAATCAAATACCAAGGTGGAACTCATGAGGTTGACCCCGTCACGAGCGGATTGAATCGCCGAGGCCTGAGATCCGGCACCCCACCAAATCAAGGAACTAAGATTTCCCACGTCGGGAGTAATACTTAATGGCTTACCTGGAGCATAAATCCGAGGATATTGTTGGTCGCTCGGGGCGGCGACGGCTTGAGGCTCACCACGGGCGGCGGAAAGAAATGTTAAGAATTTTTCGCGCGCAAGATCCTGAGCTTTTGGTTCCGAGCTGTGATAGCCAAAGGCTTCCCACCCCTTGTATACCTGTTCGGGTGAGCCACGGCTAATTCCAATAGCTAAACGCCCATCAGCGAGATGATTAAGTGCGGCCAATTCCTCAGCGAGATAGAGAGGATTCTCGTAGCGCATATCAATGACCCCGGTGCCTATTTCAATGGTGGAGGTTCGTGCGGCAATGGCCGAGAGAAGAGGGATGGGGGCGCTATATTGCGGCGAAAAGTGGTGGACGCGAAAATAGGCTCCGTTGACTCCAAAGGATTCGGCCGCGATTGCTAGTTCAAGTCCTTCTTTAAGGGCACGTCCCGGGGGAAAGGAACGATTGTGATGGCCGAAGCTTAGAAAGCCGAAAGATTTCATGACCCCCATCCAACACCATTTGGTGACGTTTCAACAGTTTCAGGAAGAGATACTGAAACTTGAGTGGAATAGGCTTAACTTTTGCGAAGAGTTGCTGTATTATGATCTCAAAGGTTGAGTTATACAAGCTCAACTTCATTAAATATAAAACGATAACTCAAGGAGCATCATGAGTGACTTCAAGTACACCACAAAAACCCAAGAGGCCCTCCAGCAGGCCCAACACCAAGCGGCTTCATTAGGAAACCCTGATATTAGGCCGGCACATATATTATCGGCCATTCTAGGTCAAGAAGATGGCATCGCGAGCCCTGTGCTACGAGCCACCGGAGTGGACCCCGAGGTGGTGCGAAAGGAATCTGAGCAGTTAGTAGCTTCCTATCCTTCGGCTCAAGGCCAAGGCCTAGCAAATCCCAATCTGAGCCGCGATAGTCTTAATATTCTGACCAATGCTCGAGAGTTAATGAGCGAATTAGGTGATGAATATATCTCGACTGAAGTGCTGCTTGCAGCTATTGCGCGGGGAGATACCGATGCCGCGCATTTGATGACAAAGCGGGGAGCTACCTACGAAGTTATCAAGGAAGCGTTTCCGTCGGTGCGCGGCTCCCACACAGTCACCAGTGAGGATCCGGAAGGGCAATTTCAGGCTTTGGAGAAATACTCCACTGATCTCACCCAGCGTGCTCGGGAAGGCAAGATCGATCCGGTCATTGGGCGCGACGCGGAAATACGCCGTGTCGTCCAGGTGCTATCGCGGCGAACCAAGAATAATCCTGTCCTCATCGGTGAGCCGGGCGTTGGTAAGACAGCAATCGTCGAAGGTTTAGCTCGCCGAATCGTTGCTGGAGATGTTCCTGAATCCTTAAAAGGTAAGACTTTAGTCTCCTTGGACCTCGGGTCCATGGTCGCCGGCGCAAAATATCGCGGAGAATTCGAGGAACGCCTCAAGGCAGTCCTCGACGAGATTAAGGGAGCCAACGGGCAGATCATCACCTTTATTGATGAGCTACACACTATTGTGGGAGCGGGGGCAACCGGTGATTCCGCTATGGACGCAGGCAATATGATCAAACCACTTCTCGCCCGCGGGGAGCTGCGTCTCGTCGGTGCCACCACCCTAGATGAGTACCGTAAATATATCGAAAAAGATGCCGCTCTAGAGCGCCGCTTCCAGCAGGTATTTGCCGCTGAACCTTCGGTCGAAGATGCTGTCGGTATTTTGCGTGGCTTAAAAGAGCGCTACGAGGTGCACCACGGTGTCCGGATCCAAGACTCCGCTCTGGTTGCGGCGGCCACTCTATCGGATCGCTATATCACCTCCAGATTCCTCCCTGATAAGGCCATTGATTTGGTTGACGAGGCTGCCTCACGGTTGCGTATGGAGATCGACTCGTCGCCGCAGGAGATCGACGCCATTGAACGCATTGTGCGGCGACTAGAAATTGAAGAGATGGCACTGACGAAGGAGACTGACGCCGCCTCTCAAGAACGCCTTGCTGCTCTGCGTAGTGAACTCGCCAATGAACGCGAGCACCTCGGCGAACTCACAGCACGCTGGAATAACGAGAAGGCAGCCATTGACACGGTCAGAAAGCTGAAGGAAGAACTAGAAGAACTACGTCAAGAATCGGAAATCGCAGAACGCGACGGCAGGTACGACCGCGTTGCGGAATTGCGCTACGGGCATATACCGAAGCTGGAAAAGCAGCTAGAAGAGCACGAGACCCATGCCCAAGAGCCCACCATGTTATCGGAGGAAGTTACTCCCGATACCATCGCCGAAGTAGTCTCTGCGTGGACTGGAATTCCTGCTGGCAAGATGCTTCAAGGTGAGACCGAAAAGCTGTTGAATATGGAAAGTGAACTCGCCAAGCGCGTGGTAGGGCAGCAGCAAGCTGTGCAAGCGGTCTCCGATGCTGTTCGCCGCGCTCGCGCCGGGGTGGCCGACCCTCATCGACCCACCGGTTCCTTCCTCTTCCTCGGCCCGACAGGTGTCGGTAAAACGGAACTGGCCAAGGCTCTTGCTGAGTTCATGTTCGACGACGAGCGTGCGATGGTACGCATAGATATGTCCGAATTCGGTGAAAAGCACTCCGTTGCGCGCCTCGTGGGAGCCCCTCCGGGATATGTGGGATATGACCAGGGCGGCCAGTTGACTGAAGCAGTACGACGCCGCCCCTATACCGTCGTCCTATTCGACGAAGTCGAAAAGGCTCACCCTGATGTTTTCGATATCCTCCTTCAGGTACTCGATGAGGGGCGTCTCACCGATGGTCAGGGACGCACGGTAGATTTCCGCAACACGGTGCTCATTCTCACCTCGAACCTTGGGGCCGGAGGAGACAAGGCGGAGATTATGGAGGCTGTCAAGCGTGCTTTCAAACCGGAGTTTATCAATCGACTCGATGACGTCGTCACTTTCGATGCGCTTAGCCAAGAACAGCTCACCAGTATTGTGGACATCCAGATTGGGGACCTCGCTCAGCGGCTGAAGGCGCGCCGTTTGAGCCTCACCGTCGATGCGGAAGCGCGGGAATTTCTCGCCCGGCTCGGCTATGACCCTGCCTATGGTGCCCGCCCGTTACGCAGACTGATCCAGAAGGAAATCGGCGATACCTTAGCTAAGAAGCTTTTGGCCGGGGAGATCCATGATGGAGATACCGTGCACATCAAGGCTGTCGGAGAGGGCCTAAGTATTGAGGCTTAAGCCTACGAAGGCTGGTAGGGAACTCCTACCAGCCTTATCTATCTATTAGGCTCTTAAGGTATGAATAAGCTTGCTGCTCTCTCACTGGCCGCCACTGGCGCCTGTGCCCTCGCAAAACTCACCTCTAACCGCCCTCTAGAGAAAATTTCGAAGCCGATTATTGTCCCCGCTTTGATGCTTAGTGAGCCTACCCGGTTACGGGATCCGCTTTTTGCAATCGGTGGCATAGGGCATTTCCTAGGCGATCTGGAATTGATGCGCGATCACGCTTCCCTCCATGAGGGGGCGGCTCTATTTGGGCTGGGACACCTCGCGCATATCGCGCGCGCGATCAAAGAGGGAAAGAAGCCCAAGAAGCCGTTGTGGCATCTCGCGGCCTTAGGCGTTGCGGCCCCACTGGTAAAAGATCCCCGACTTATTGCCTATGCCGCACTCCTTGCTACATATTCATCGCTCAAGAGCCCTAGTAGCGGTGCAATATTCATGCTATCTGACGCTCTTATCGCGATTAATCGTGCGTATCCACGCCCGTACCTCGATGCCAGCGTACTGGCAACCTACGGAGTCGCCCAGAATTTCTTATATCGCTCGTCGTAGAATCCAAAGCCCGCCGCCTGCAGTGAGGTCTATTCATGTGGGCTGTGATCAGGAGACGGGCATTTCCATGTATTTTCAATAAGCAAATTATTCCCCGCTCTTTTAAGATCGAGGATATGGATATTCTCATCACTCCACAAGAACTCAATGCGCGCGTTGAAGGCGGCAATGCCCCCATGATTCTCGCCTCCCACTGGGCACCCACCGAAGGTGGCGGATATAGCCAATTCCGCTCCGAGCACATTTCCTCGGCCCGCTATTGCGATACCGCCCACTCCCTGGCCTCCATGCCCTCCTCCACCAGTGGGCGCAATCCTCTCCCTGATAAGCAAACCTTGGATAAGTGGTTCGCTAAATGGGGTCTCACCCTTGACCGCGAAGTCGTTGTTTATTCCCGCGAACGGGGTCTTTTTGCTGCACGCGCGTGGTGGATGCTGAAATATGCCGGCGTAAAAAATGTGCGTATTCTCGACGGCGGGCAACGCGCCTGGGAAGCCGCTGGATATGAGGTTCTTGGCGGCCCAGGTAATCCCCGCTTACACGATGGCGAGGGGGCAGAGGTAGGCAATATGCCCGTTGCCACCATCGAAGATGTCAAGGCCCATAAGGGAATCTTGGTAGACTGCCGTGAACCTAACCGCTATGCGGGACGCAAAGAGTCTCTCGATCTCAAAGCTGGTCATATTCCTGGAGCTATCAACCTTCCCACCCGCGCCGTACTCAACGAGGATTACACCTTTAAAGATGCCGATACGCTCCGCGAGGTCTTCCGCGAAGCCGGTATTACCGCAGAGACCATCGACGATGTGATCGTGTACTCCGGTTCCGGTAACCACTCAGCTCAGGTCATCGTGGCCATGGCCATTGCAGGCTTGAAAGCCCCTCGCCATTTCATCGGTGGCTGGAGCCAGTGGTGTGCGGACCCGAAGAATCCCACCGATCGAGGAGACTAATACCTCCTTGTGGGCATTTAACGCTATAGACTAAACACTATGGTTTTTCTTTTGGCAGGTCTTTTCGCTTGTGCTGCGGCTGTGCTGCTTGTGCTCGATGCCCAGCAAAAGCGAAGCCATGACCAGAAGCCGACTGTGCTTCTCGAACCCGAGTCTATTCCTGCCATCAACACCACCACCTACCAAGCTGCACAAAACGCAGAAGTCGATGACGAAGTTGTGGAAGACAATGCCGACCTAGAAGAATTATGGCAATCTCACGCAGCCATCATCATCACCCCGTTTGGCGCCGGGCACGCCCCCTTTGAGGCCGACAATGAACGTCTTTTTCCAGCCCTACCCGGTTATCGCACTCGGCTCAAACGTGCATGGGCCCACCACTATGGTTTCAGTTTCAGCAGCACAGATGATTACCTCGCCGACGAGTGGACCAGAGGCCCCGCTACCATAAGTTCTACCGTCCGCCACAGTATTAGTGGCATGGCGGCCGGCTACGAGATGCATATCGGCCTCATCGGCGAATCCATGGTTATGGCCATGCACCTAAACGCCTCCTCTCCCGTCGTCGTGGAAATGCACCGCGATGACTTTCACACCCACGGTGACGAACTTATTGCTGTCAGCCAGTGCGCTAACTTCTTCGTGACAACCACTCATCCTGGGCCTGTGCAACGAATGCTTGACGAACGGGTATATAGTGCGCTTATTAATATGCCCGATGCCGTGGCTGGTCTGTGGATCGAGTCTGAGTGGGTGTGTGCGTGGTGTGATCTCGAATCTCAGCCTGATCTGTGGGAAAAAATAGTGGTGCCTCTTGCGCTGCTTGCTGATGCTACAGCCACATTGCCACCGCACCACGAGAATACTCTTGATTTTGCATCTCACCCTCCGACTCGTCCTTTGGTCTCTCGTGCTGACCACACTACCTATGCCCCAAAAACGTCACAACGGCTCGTTCTTCCTGCTCAAATTGCAGAAGAATTAGGGCGCGAGGATATCGAACTAGATCTACCCACACGTGTCTATGAGCGGCAATGGGGCACTCTTGATATCCATACCCCGGGTGAGGATAATGTGGATTCAATTGCCGATAACCCCAGCTCACCACCTCAGCCCTCGGACTTTTTGGGCACGCGGGCTTTGCGCCCCCACACCGAGAAATCTACGATCTTCTCTGATGGGGACCGCTAGAAAACTCTTAGGCTACAATTCCATCAACCGAAGAAAAATTTTGCTGCCACCACAGCTGACACTGGAGATGGAAAATGATCGATTCCGCAAAGAAAGCCGAACTCGCAGAGCTAGTGAAGAAACTAGCAGTGGTTCATGGCTCAGTTATTCTCTCCTCGGGCAAAGAGGCTGACTACTATGTCGACCTGCGCCGAGCAACGCTAGAGCACCGCGCGTCGCGGCTTATTGGGGAGTTGCTACGCGAACTCACTGCCGACTGGGATTATGTGGCTGTCGGTGGCCTCACGCTGGGCGCCGATCCGGTGGCCACCTCCGTCATGCACGCTCAAGGCCGCGATATCGATGCGTTCGTGGTCCGCAAAGAAGCCAAGAAACACGGAATGCAACGCCAGATTGAAGGCCCAGATATTGTGGGGAAGAAAGTGCTGGTTGTAGAAGACACCACCACGACGGGAAATTCCCCCCTTAATGCCGTCGCCGCTGTGCGAGCCGCCGGGGCTGAAGTCGTAGGCGTGGCTACCGTGGTTGACCGGCAGACAGGTGCAGACACAGTCATCGCCGAGGCGGGATTGGAATACCGCTACCTGCTGGGCCTGGAAGACCTTGGACTCTCCTCGTGAGTATCCCACATATTCCACACTCGCCCTTCCCTCCCGGGCCGACTGAGTGGGGCCAAGGCCGCCATGGTCTTGGCCCTTGGATCGAGGAATACCCCGACAAGCCCTTGCCGCAGGATTCCCACTATGATCCAGAGCTGCTCGAGGGAGGGGATCATCGAAATGTTGTTGACGCTTACCGGTATTGGCGTCGAGAAGCAATCGTGGCCGATATCGATAGGCGCCGGCACGGTTTGCATATTGCCATCGAAAATTTTGAAAACGACGCCAATATCGGCACCGTTGTGCGCACCGCTAATGCCTTCGCCGTCGATACGGTTCATATCGTTGGTCGACGACGGTGGAACCGTCGGGGGGCTATGGTGACCGACCGCTACCAACATCTTATGCACCACCCGAGGACCGAAGACGTTATCACATGGGCACAAGACCGCGGTTTGGGTGTGGTGGCGATTGATAATACCCCAGGTAGCGTGCCGATCGAAACGGCCACCTTGCCGCAAAAATGTCTGCTCCTTTTTGGTCAAGAAGGACCAGGGATTTCTCCAGAAGCTGCCAGGAATTCTCTGATGACCTGCTCAATCGCCCAATTTGGATCCACTCGTAGCATTAATGCGGGAGTGGCCGCCGGGATTGCCATGCATCAATGGATCAGGCAGCACGCCGATCTTTCGCAAGCATGGTAGCCGAGCCGGCACACTACCTCGTTTACAATAATCACGCTCAGTCAAACACGCTAACAATAAGGAGTGACGTTCAGGTGGTCGAGGAGAAATGGTTACACCGTGCGGATCTCGCCGAGTCGGCCATCAATGAACGCCATTCACAGCGCGTCTGGGGGCTGATGCACACCAACCTAGCAGTCGCTGCATGGCCTCCCCACGTCAAAGAAAGAACTTTCTATCGCTGGCACTACTGGTGGCAAGCTCACTACCTCGATTGCCTTGTCGACGCCGCCAAAAGGCGCCCCACTAGAGACCGAAAACGTCGCATCCAAACCACCATCCGCGGCATTAGGCTGAGGAATTTCGGATCGTTTAAGCGGAATAACTACTACGACGACAAACTCTGGTTGGCCCTAGCTCTCGATCGTGCGGCGAGCCTGAATAATAAAAAGCGCCCAAAATATATCAAGGCCTTAGAACATAATATTTTAGAAGGTCTCGACCCCGTGGCCAGTGTTCTTCCGTGGCGCGTCGGCGAAACCTTCTTCAATACCCCCACCAATGGGCCCGCAGCAATTATGCTGGCGCGCCAACAAAACCTCGGCCAAGCGCGATTTATCGTCGACTGGATATTCGATAAATTAATCAACGAAGACGGCTTGGTTATGGACGGGCTGCGTATGACTATGAACGGCCCCGAACTCGTTAAAGCTATTCACCCGTACTGCCAGGGAGTGGCTGTGGGGGCGTGCCTTGACATTGCCCTGTCACTGATGAAACACCCCGGCACCGAAGAAGAAGCGATCAACTACCTCGTTCATATCAGGGCCCTGATCAAGGCTATTGACAGGCATATGACTAATGCCTACGGGGTCATTGACTGGAATACCGGCGACGGGGACGGGGGCCTTTTTAAGGGAATACTTGCCCGCTATCTCGCGGACGTTGCGGTGCGATTGCCAGGCGATAGTGAAGCCAATATTGCCGCAAAAAAGCGGGCGAAGCGCATAGTATTAGCTTCCGCTGAATCCCTGTGGCAACACCGCCTGGAGGTAGATGGCCTCCCCATCTTCGGCACCGATTGGCTTGCCGATGCAAAGCTACCGCATAATTACGGGGGCTCTAGTGGAGCCTTGAGTGACCTTGTCCATATTGTCCGCGTTGATGAACGCGATCTCTCCGTCCAGCTCTCTGGATGGATGCTCATGGAAGCAGCAGCGCGTATTGCTCGTCATGACATGGCTCAATTGGCTAATGCAGAGAGACGGAGCCGCTGATTCACGCCCATATTGGTGAGCTTATGCCCGACTGTGTGGTTTTTCACTGTATATGAACGGTGCAATATGGGGGATTTGCTGGCATAATGGTGCTCATGGACTGCTTCCTGTGGTTCTGACATAAAAACTTCTATTTAGTTGGAGGATGACACATGCCAATCGCAACTCCTGAGGTCTACAAAGAGATGCTTGATCGTGCAAAGGAGCGCGGATTTGCATATCCTGCGATCAACTGCACCTCGTCCGAGACCATTAACGCTGCACTTCGCGGCTTCGCTGAGGCAGAATCTGACGGCATCATTCAGTTCTCTACCGGTGGCGCTGAATTCGGCTCTGGCTTGTCCGTGAAGAACAAGGTTGCAGGTGCTTGCGCATTGGCAGCATTCGCCTACGAGGCTGCCAAGCACTACGGCGTGAATATCGCGCTGCACACCGATCACTGCCAGAAGGAAGTGCTCGATGAGTATGTGCGCCCCCTCATCGCTATCTCTCAGGAGCGTGTAGACCGCGGTGAGCAGCCTCTGTTCCAATCTCATATGTGGGATGGTTCTGCTATCCATATTGATGAGAACCTGGTCATCGCCCAAGAACTGCTCGAAAAAGCTAATAAGGCGCATATCGTTCTCGAGGTAGAGATTGGTGTTGTCGGCGGTGAAGAAGATGGCGTTGAGGCTAAGGCAGGCGCTAACCTTTACACCTCCCCAGAAGACTTCGCTAAGACCATCGATGCCATCGGCACCGGTGAGCAGGGTCGCTACCTCCTGGCTGCTACCTTCGGTAACGTGCACGGCGTCTACAAGCCAGGCAACGTCAAGTTGCGTCCAGAGGTTCTCCTTGAAGGCCAGAAGGTTGCCCGAGAGAAGCTGGGCCTTGGCGATGACGCTCTCCCATTCGACTTCGTCTTCCATGGTGGCTCAGGCTCCGAGAAGGAGAAGATTGAAGAGTCGCTACGTTATGGTGTTATCAAGATGAACGTTGATACTGACACCCAATACGCCTTCACTCGCCCCGTCGTATCTCATATGTTCCAAAACTATGACGGCGTTCTCAAGGTTGACGGCGAAGTGGGCAATAAGAAGGCCTACGACCCACGCTCATATATGAAGAAGGCAGAGCAAGGCATGGCCGATCGTATTGTTGAGGCATGTCAGGATCTCCACTCTGTAGGAACCACCTTGGGTAAGTAAATATCAAATATTCCCCTCGACCTCGGCCATATGGCTAAGGTCGAGGGGATTTTCCTATTCCCACCCATATCCCTCATCCGACATTGGTGTCAAAGCTCTGGTATGGTGGATCCGGCGAGCAGCTAAAGCCCTTGATAAGGCTTAGAAGCTCAGTTGATAATGATTTGCTTAGATTTTAAGAAAGTTGTGATTGCTATTTCCACCCCCAAGATTCTCACCACTGTTCTTGCCACCAGCGCCCTGCTAGTAGCTGGTTGCTCCTCCACCGAGCCTGAAACCACCACTGCCCCCAGCACCGTTGCTGTGGTAACCGCAGAGGAGACGATGACTATGGAGGCTATGGAGCAGGAAACAACTCCTGTAGACGCCGGTGAGGCCCTACCTACCGTTATTGTCATGGATGCATCGGCTACCATGCTCGACGAGGGCAATGATGAGACCCGCTATACCCAGGCTAAGGAAGCTGCTGTTGAATTGGTGAATAACTTCCCCACCAGCAGCGAGCTCGGCGTGGTTGTCTTCGGACACAACACCGACAACGCTCCAGAGAGCCAAGTTCAGGGTTGCGAAGACGTTGAGGTTCTTCGTCCCCTTTCTTCCCTCGAGGATGCTGAGGTTGCCACCGCGGCCATCGAGGCTTTGCCAGCTCGCGGTTATACCCCAGTAACCAAGGCCATCGAGGAAGCCGCCAAGCTGCTGCCAGCTGACGGCCCAGCCCGCATCGTTGTATTCTCTGATGGTGTGGATACCTGTGGCGGCGATATCGCCCAGCTAACCCTCAAGATGACTGACGAGCACCCAAATGTGCGCGTGGACGCCGTGACCTTCAAGAATGACCCTGCTTACCTGCAGGTTATCTCCGAGGCTACGGGTGGTACCGTGACTTACGCCAATAAGGCCTAATTGAAGGTCTGCAGCAAAAGCCCAGCGTTTACGCTGGGCTTTTGCCATGTCTCAGGGGGTGGGTATGGTAATGCATACGCTTAGATTCTAAAGAGGTTTTAGTTCATGTATCCATTAGTCCCGGGCACCGTGGAAAAAAGAGTTCGCGATGGGCTTACTCGTCTCCGCAATCAGTGGTTCTATATCCTCCAGGCAGGTATTGCGGCCGGCGCATCTTATTGGGCGGGCGTTCATATTTTCAACCACCCCCATCCTTTCTTCGCCCCTATGGCCACCGTGATCGTCCTCTCCACCGCCGGTGGTGAGAGGCTGCGACGCGCTGTGGAGTTAGTAGTAGGAGTGTCCTTGGGCGTGGGCCTCGGTGACCTGCTGATTGAGACATTTGGCTCCGGAGTATGGCAGATTGCTGTGGGCGTCACTCTCGCCATCGCCCTCGGCACTTTTATCGATAGAGGTGTTCTCGTGGCCAACCAAGCCGCGTTCGCCGCGGTATTGGTGGCTACTATTTTGCCCCCCTCTACGAGTGGAGGACCAGACCGCATGGTGGACGCCTTCGTGGGCGGCCTTGTTGGGCTGGTTGTGATCGCCCTTTTACCCCAATCGCCACTCAAACCTGGACGTAATGAAGTATCTCAGTTACTTCAAATGACCTCGCAGGTGCTGGCCCAAGTAGCAGCAGCTTTGCGCACAGGTGACGTAGCTGGAATTGAAGAGGCATTAAACAGCGCCCGGGGTACCCAGGGAGCCATCAACTCTATGATTGCGACCGCACGGGCAGGTAAAGAAAATATTGTGGTCTCGCCCCTCTTGTGGCGGCAACGCAAGAAAATTGAATCACTCATGCGTCTGCTCAACCCCGTGGACAACGCTATGCGCAATACCCGCGTGCTCGCTAGGCGCGCCCTCGTGCTAGCGGAAGATCACGATGAAGTCTCCGACGACCAGCTCTATATCATTGAGGAACTCGCGAGCGTGGCCGATGAGTTACACCGACTCTTCCACGGTGATGACAAGGAATACAAAGTAATTCCTGAGCAAGTGAAGCGGTTGCGAGTCTTGGGAAGTATGGCGGGGCTCGATACCGCCAACGAACACGTTCTGAGTGCACAAATTATCTTGGGCCAATCCCGTTCGATCATTGTCGATCTCCTGCAGATCTGCGGTTTGAGTCGTCGCAGCGCGATAGCGACCCTCAAGCCGACCTCCAGCACCCCAGCACAACCTCCAGAGATTTGGGGCAGCGAATTGCCTCTCGATGAAAACTAGGCTGGTCGCACGGCCTGCAGGTCGCGCAGGTGGCGATAGAAAGTCACACGGTCAGTAGCGCGAGGCCGAGAGATACCATCAATGGTCACTCGCAGCTGCTCTCCACCGGCCTGCAAGGCCCGCCCGATCATCACGGACTCAGGATCCGCGGTTCCCCATGGCCCTAGGAGTCGAGAGCGCGAAACAACAGGGGTATCAAGGACCACTGCTGCTAATCCGGGGGCATCAAGCATGGGTGCTAGTCGCGCTCCGAATATCCCCCGTCGCGGGGTTAAACGTCGCGCTTGATGGCGCAGCAATACCTCATCATCGACAACGATCTCGGCAGTCATTTCCTTTGCGTCCCACGCGCTCACCTCTCCACGACCCATCAGTGCTGTGGCGGTGTCATCGCGGATGAGTGGCATGGGCGCAACGGGAGCATTCAGAGCGATATCGAGGCATTGCTGAGTGTCCCGCGGCAGCCCCCAACAGCTTGCCACAGCAGATTCTTCATGAGTGGGAATAAAGGCGACCTCTGCCCACAGCCGATCGCTACGCATCAAGCGGGTGACCACGAGCGACAGCGCCGCATCGCTTCCCGCCACAATGATGCGTAGAGGGTGTAGGAGATAATCCCTTTGGGGGGCCACCGTTGGTTGACCCATATGAGGAATATCGGGGCGCTTGACTATCTCATCCAAGCTGGGCGTGGGATCGTTGGGAAGTATCTGAGCCGCGAGACTATCGAGTGCTCGCAATTCGGCTCTAGTGGGCTTATCAGAGGTACGCAGATATTCGATAGCGGGGGGTTGCATGGAACATTCCCCCGCTTTAATCAGGAGCGTCTGCCTCATTTACTCTTTGGGTTCATCCGCCTGGGCCACAGCGAATTGCTCTGTTAATTCTTGGAAGAACTGCAAGGCCGTAGCGATACCGCAGTTGAGCAACTGCTCGAGCTGGGCATCGGTAACACCATGTTCGAGGTCGGTATTAACCTCAGCCTGCACGCCGACAATCCCCTCATCATTAACGGTGACATACGTTTTAGGCCACATCTTGGTGCGATTCCACTCATTGCAGAATTCCATCAAGGTAGCGCGAGATTCGATGGGCCCGGTGGCCTTCCACGCGGAGCGCACCGCAAATACCTCGCGCTTTTGACCAGTGGCGAGCAGCATGAATTTATTCTCGTCGAAGCCGGCGTAGATATCGCCGTCATCGTCAGTATTGTAGTTATAGCCCTTCTCGTCGAAGATTTTAGCTACGCGTTCGATGGTAAATGGAGTAGGAGCAGTCATAAAAAGGCCCTTCATATTCGAGGTAGAAAAAGTGCGAAACAGTCGCACGGATTGACGTCTCCTAGTGTACTAGGAGACCGCGACTGAGCGGATCTCTTTACTCAGCCGTAGAAGGTGGCCAGGCATGTACAATGAGGAATCGTCTACGCGTTCGCAGCGCAGCATACACCATTCCCGATAAGGATTTTGATCATGGCAGCAATCGTAATCGTCGGCGCCCAGTGGGGCGATGAAGGCAAAGGTAAAGCGACTGATATCCTCGGCGGGCTCGTCGACTACGTCGTCAAACCAAACGGCGGAAATAATGCTGGGCATACCGTCGTTGTCGGCGGCGAAAAATACGAGCTTAAATTGCTTCCCGCGGGCGTACTTTCGGAGAACGCCACCCCAATTTTGGGCAATGGTGTTGTGATCAACTTAGAAGCGCTTTTCGCCGAAATTGACGGCCTCGAAGCTCGTGGAGCTCAGGCATCCCGCCTGCGAATTTCTGCGAATGCACATCTCGTTGCTCCCTATCATCAAAAACTCGATCGAGTTCAGGAGCGTTTCTTAGGAAAACGCGCGATCGGTACCACCGGGCGTGGTATCGGCCCAACCTATGCCGATAAAGTCTCGCGTGTGGGTATTCGCGTGCAAGATATCTTCGACGAATCGATCCTGAGGCAAAAGATCGAATCTGCCTTGGCATTCAAAAACCAGGTACTGGTTAAAATGTACAACCGCCAAGCCATTGATGTGGAGGAAACGGTCCAGTATTTCCTCTCCTATGCCGACCGCCTGCGACCAATGGTGATTGATGCGGAACTCGAAATAAACAAAGCCCTCGATGCCGGCAAACATATCCTTATGGAGGGTGGTCAAGCGACCATGCTCGATGTTGATCACGGCACCTATCCCTTTGTCACCTCATCGAATCCTACCGCTGGTGGCGCCTGTGTGGGCGCGGGCATTGGACCTACGCGCATTACTAGCTCGCTTGGCATTATTAAGGCCTATACCACGCGTGTGGGCGCGGGCCCATTCCCCACTGAGCTATTTGATAAGTGGGGCGAATTCCTGCAGACCACCGGTGGGGAAGTAGGTGTGAATACCGGCCGCAAGAGGCGCTGTGGCTGGTACGATTCCGTGATCGCCCGCTATGCCTCTCGCGTCAACGGCTTTACCGATCTTTTCCTCACCAAGCTCGACGTGCTCACTGGTATCGGGGAAATCCCGATCTGTGTGGCCTACGACGTGGACGGAAAGCGCTACGATGAGATGCCATTGACGCAATCAGAATTCCACCACGCCACCCCGATCTACGAGACGATGCCTGCATGGGATGAGGATATTACTAGCTGCACGACATTTGAAGAACTGCCCGATAAGGCGCAGCAGTATGTTCGCCGCTTAGAGGAACTATCTGGCTGCCGTATTTCTTATATCGGTGTAGGTCCTGGGCGCGATCAGACTATTGTGTTGCATGACGTTATGGAGAATTAGACTACTTCTAAAGAACCCACATCTGCGAGCTTCAATTGCTCCGCAGATGTGGGTTATTTTTATTCCACTGTATCGCGGTTTGATTTGTGGTGGAGTGCTACTGGTAGAAAACCGTTGTGGCCTAAGTGATTCGATAGACAATAAATATTCGACCCTCAGGCACCTCCGTTGCAGGGCAACGGCATCCAGACTGCTTCTATGGGGAGGCCCCAATTTACTACCGCCATTAATTATCGGATGGTATGGGGCCACGGGCCTCAGTGTCTTACTAGGAAAACTGAGCTGGGTACACTGTCGAATCTCCGCATCCTCTGGCGTATGGGGAAGAGAGTGTGCTGGAGGGCTCGTGGGTCTTGCGTCGGCGACTGGGAGAGCCGCTGTTTAGAGCTGCTTAGAGCTACTGCATGGATGCGCCGCGCAAAAGTGCTGCGCAAACGCGAGCCAACAATCCTCTCTGCAACGAAACGGACTCCGCTCCTACCCCTTTTTAATGGGCTGAGGTGGGGGAGAGCTCTGGTCTTAGCTGGGAATTCTTGTTTGGAGATCAATGGGTGATATTATGAGACCATTGCTGGCGTAGTTCAATGGCAGAACTTCTGCTTCCCAAGCAGACGGCGCGGGTTCGATTCCCGTCGCCAGCTCCACTACAATATCCGCTATTTGACGGGCCCATCGCGCTAGCACCGTCAGAGTCGAGAGCGCTGGTTATATAACCACCTTAAAAAGTCTGCTTGACTGTCCTTCGTTGATGAGCAGATTCCATCCTCGTTGGCTACCCAAAGTTCCCCCGTGAGGTATGGTTTTTCCAAATCGCCTCACCACAGGCGGAACGCGCTATTGACGCATTGCACATTCATTAGAGTTGACTCCCGTCGTCAGGCGGTCATGAGTACCGCTCATATCATTTTCGTATCAGTGTTTTATATTGAGCAGGATCCGTGCATCGCGAATAAGAATATTCTCCCGCCTCCGAGACCGCTTCGGGCCTCTGGCAGTGGCTTTCATGAGGGGATCGTCGATGAGGGTAAACATCAGCCACGCCACAATGAGTGAGATGAGGAAGCTTAAGATTGCTGATCCTAACCATCCCAGAAAACCCCAGCTATGACCAGCAATGAGATAACGCTGGAGAAATACCATCACTGGGAACTGCACGAGATAGAAGGCGAAAGAGATATTTCCCAAAAGGACTGCGCGAGGTTGAGCGATGCGCCCAGAAATGCCGGCTAAATCCCGGGTGGCTAGAGTTCCCACCACAAAGCACATGGGGACGAGCATCATCACCGCCATCTTTAAGGCCACCGGGACAAACCATGTAGCGCCAAAGCTTAGCACTAAAGCCACCAGCGGCCACAGCAATTTGCGATTATCAAAACGCCCTTCCGCAACTAGTTTGGCTATTAAGGCTCCCATATAAAACTCTACGAGACGCGAGAGAGGGAAATAATAGGAGAAGAAATAAGCCATATGCACCGGAATGGATTGTTGCTGGAACCACACTGGATCGGCATGGGGTTCTGCAACTGGCGAGATATCCATATCCCACAAACGTGGTACGAAAGCATTTGCAGTGGCCCAGCCGCCTTCGAAAATAAAGTGCACGCTGAGAGCCACCGCGCTCGCGCATGCAAAGAGCGACCAGAAAGCAAACCATGTACGCGAGCCAGTGAGCTTGTTAACAAAGGGAATAATAAAAGGAAAAGAGATATAGAAAAGCATCTCTGCACCTAGGGACCAGGAGGGGACATTGAGACCACCTAGAAGTGCCCAATGGGGATTCCATGTATGAATAAGCAGGGCATTGGGTACCCAAAGTTCGAGTCGAGAGAAATCGAGTGCAAAGGTGATACCGTCGCGGCTAATGGATGCCGAGGCTAAAACAAAGAGCACCAACGCAACCCAGTGCATCGGATAAATTTTGGTGAAGCGCCGTCGAAGATAGTAAACGATATCGCGAGCCCCTCTGACATCGCTATTCGACCAGTAAATGAGAAAACCAGACAATACGAAAAAGAAAGTCACACCCGCGGACCCCAACTGCATGGGAACAAGGCGGTGGAGGGCGGCAAAAAGCTCACCCTTTTGGAAAGGGTAAACGGCAAGGAATACTAAAGCATGCAGGAGGAAGACCGCCACGGCGGCCCACCAGCGTGCGCCCGTCAAAGAAGGAAGGGTGGGGCGCTTGCCAGTGATGGGAAAGGCGGTCAACGTTTTCTCTCTTTATTCGCTCGGCGGTTTCGTCATCAGAAGGTACTATACGTGACCCCATAAGGGTTAGCTCTGAAACTATCAACGATCCTTGATATGTTAATGATCGGTAATAATAAGTCCCGCAGAAATTCCCCCCGAGGGGGCTCACTATTAGGTGAGAGTTTTCGCAGCTGATAATTTTAACGTACTAAAATGGACCAATACCTAAGGGGAGGAATCAATATGGCCTACTTATCTCAAAAAGTCGCCCGTGTCATTATTGGCGCTGGAGTTTGTTCGCTCGCGCTCACTGCCTGTGGCAATGATGAAGAAGCACCCACGACGACGTCGACGACCACGGTGATTGTGTCAACTATCACAATCACCCCAACGACTACGGTCGAGTCTACTTCCGCAGAGCCGGTTCCAGGGGAAGCGACAACCGCAGGTGATCCAGCCCCAGTGGTGCCCGATCAAGTTCCGGCACCGCAGGAACAGATACCAGCCCCCGTACCTGCTCCGGCGCCTGCACCTGTCCCTGCCCCAGCTCCCGCGCCCGTTCCGCAGTATCAACCTCCAGCGCCCCCTCAACAACCTGCAGCCCCTGTTGAAGCTCCTGTTGAGCTGCCGGGTGGCGCCCAAGGCGTCGCTGGTTACTAGCTCCCCCTATTCTTTAGAAAAATTAGTGGAAAGATTATTGTGAACAAGACTTTTTCGCGCATGGCAGTTGCAGCTTTTGCGGCAACCTTCATGACCTCTGTACTCCCCGCCACCGCTCAGGCTCAGTTGCCGTTGCCGCCCGAGGTTCAGGGAGCGATTGACAATGCGCGCACCCAGGTTGAGCGCACTGTCAACGATATTCAGCGTCAGCTCGCTCAAGGTTCCTCGAGTTCCGCTCCACTGCCACTACCGCCGGCTCCGGCCGGTTGGCGTCCATCGCAGCCACAACCCGTAGCTAACGGAGGTTTCGGAGCCTTGTGGGTGAATACCCCATATGGCAACCGCCGGTTCCTCATCGACGTGCCAGCCGGTTATGACGCGGCGCGCCCGTTCCCTGTGATGGTGGGCATCCCCGCATATCAGGATACCTCTGAGAATTTTCGTAACTACTCGCGGCTCAAGTACTCGTCGATAGGTCGCGACGCAATCATTGTGTACCCAGATTCTTGGAATCAATCGTGGGAGGGTAACCCCACCGCCACGTCCGCACCAGGCCAAGATATTGACTTCATTCGGCGCGTCATCGACCGTGTTCAGGCCTCCTATAATATCGATCGTGGCCGCATCTATGCCACAGGTATGTCGACGGGGTCTGGAATGGCCGCGGTACTTGGCTGCCACGCGTCCGATCTTTTCGCAGGAGTCGCTCCAGTATCCGGCGCTTATTTTGATGCGGTGGATAGCAACTGCAAGGGCAATCCCATCGCTTTTATCAACGTTCACGGGATGAGCGATCAACAGCATAACTATAATGGCGGTTTCCGCTATGGACTGCACTACTACGGTGGTAGAGAGATGATGGAACGCTATGCGCAGCGTAATCGCTGCTGGGCGGGACGCACCGAACACCCACTGCCCGGTGGTGCCACCAAGGTCGTAGCTCAAGGCTGCGCGGCCCCCACCGAGCATATTCGGGTCCCTGGTGGGCACTTATGGTGGTATACCCCCAGCACTGCTGACGAGATCTGGTCTTTCCTCTCCAGACAGCGTCGCTAAGATTTTAATAAACTCCCCGGGTTATACCGGGGAGTTTATTTATTTAAGGAAGCAAGCGGCTGATCTCTGGCGGGAGCAGAGGCTTGATCACAGGGATCAGTGCGGCGATGATACCCAAGAGGACTGGAATACCAATGACAGCAGAGGTAATGCCGATAGCTTTAGAAGACCCATTCTCATTGCCGGCTAGCGAACTAAGTTTATCGGCGGCGTCGATCCTCGAGGAAGCATCGCTGCCTGATTGCTGAGGATCGAGAGGTTTGAGGAGATCTGGGCTATTGGGAACGTCCTGGGGCCGAACGTCCTGAGGATTGGTCGGCGCCGTATCGGCTGCGGGTTTTATGCAGGCATCAAGAGCCTTGACCGCGTCTGTATTATACGCAGCCCACGCCTTCTTGAACTCGGGGTCGAGGGCGCGAGCCTGCTTTAAGGCGGCACCAGTAAGCGGTGCCCGTGCATAGCTCGGATTGTCTATCTCTTTTTGGTAGTAATTTTTTTCAGCCGCAATCTTGTTGAGCGCGAAGGTTTGACCACCCGAGGCTACAAATGGAGTTGAGGCGTCGATGCTGGGGTTGACAAAGCGCGCTGCCAGTTCCCCGGGCAGCATGAGTTTATCCACATCGATGGCGACACCGATTAAAGAGCCGATGGTGTCGAAAATCGAAGAGACGGTTCCCTCTAGAGGGATGAGCCCGATGAGGGAGCCTATGATCGGTAGCTTCTTAAGGGTGTCAACCGCCCCCTTCGTGTCTTTTCCAGCTTTCAGCACCGAGAGAGCTTCGAGAGCTGCCATGGGAGTGGTAATAGCAACGTTACCTTTAGCGGTGCCGAGCTGGCGCTGCTCATTGATCTTCTGTGCCTGAGCCGCAGCCCACGGTTGCCCCGTAGAAAGAATAGCTTTTTCAGCACCTACCCACATGGTATCGCCAAGGTTTTTCGTTTGAGCTCGAGCGACGTCGGTTGGGGTGATTGTGCAGGTTTGGGCTGAAGCATCAACGCTAACGGTATAGCCAGCCACAACAGTATTCTCTGCTGCATGTACCGGACTTACGGGGATAAGGGTTGCTGCCAGGGCTGCGGCCAGCAGTTTAGTACGGTTCATTTATGTCCTTCCAAATATACGTGAACGTCACAGAGTGTACAGGACAAAAAATTCCTCCTCATAATGATGAGGAGGAATGACCTATCGGAAATTTTAGTATCTAATCACGCGGCGACCATCGACCGTGCCATCGATAAGGTCTGCGAAGACGTCGTTGACCTCGTCGAGTCCAACTTCTTTCCATGTGGGTTTAATAAGCCCACGAGCGTAGAAGTCCAGAGCTTCGGCCATATCGTGGCGAGTTCCTACAAGGGAACCGCGGATGGTGAGTTCTTTGAGAACGATGTCAAAGATCGGTGCGGGAAATTCCCCTGGAGGTAGCCCGTTGAAGACAATCGTCCCGCCACGGCGCGTCATGCCGATCGCTTGGCCGAATGCTTGGGGATGAACCGCGGTGACGAGTACGCCATGCGCGCCCCCGCTGGTATAGTCGCGGATGGCTTGGACGGGATCGCAGTCTTTTGCATTGACGGTATATTCGGCGCCAAGCTTGTGGGCGAGCTCAAGTTTGTCATCGGCGATATCGACGCCGATGACGCGCATACCCATGGCGACGGCATACTGCACGGCGATATGACCGAGTCCGCCGATGCCAGAAATGACTACGAATTGTCCCGGCTTGGTCTCGGTTACTTTTAGGCCCTTGTATACGGTTACGCCGGCGCATAATATCGGCGCCACTTCGCAGGGGTCGACGCCGTCGGGTATGCGTGGGCAATAACGAGTGTCAACCAGCATATATTCACCGAAGGAGCCGTTAATGGTGTAGCCTCCGTACTCGGCATTTTCGCATCGGGTTTCGTTGCCTTGGATGCAATGCTCGCAGGAGCCGCAGGCAGACCACAACCATGCGTTGCCCACCATATCGCCAACGTTAAGGTCGTGGACGCCGGGGCCGAGCTTAATAATCTCACCGACACCCTCATGGCCCGGAATAAATGGTGGGGTGGGTTTCACGGGCCAATCGCCCTCAGCAGCGTGGAGGTCAGTGTGGCAAATGCCAGATGCAATATTTCGGACGAGTGCCTGGAAAGGGCCAGGCTCCGGGAGGTCAATATGACTAAGGGTGAGAGTGGGGCCGAATTCTTCAACCACCGCAGCTTTGAATTTTTCAGACATATACTTAGGATACCCTAATTTGTCTGCCTCATATGAGTGAATTAGCTCGCGTGCATGCTGACCGACTCTGAATAGGCCATCACCACATCTCATGCCGCTAAAGGAAATCAAGGGAGCAGAATCCCTTTGACGCATCAGACGCCCCCGAGGTGGGGGCGTCTGATGCGTCGACACGTGCTGTGATGCTTATTATTTGTTCCCAAAGAGTTTCGGTGCGATCCACCGCGCCACATAGACAAGACCTACGAGAACTGGGATCTCAATAAGTGGACCAATCGTTCCTGCTAGCGCTTCAGGGGAGCTGGCCCCAAAAGTTCCGATCGCTACCGCGATGGCCAGTTCGAAATTATTGCCCGTGGCAGTAAACGCCACTGAGGCCGATTGCTGATAATTCATCCCCACCGACCATGACACGATCAGGCCAATGAAAAACATGCACAAAAAATAACTCAGCAAGGGCAAGGCCACACGTGCGACGGTACTTGGGTTGGCCAAGATTGCATCGCCCTGGAGTGAGAAGAGCACCACAATGGTATAAAGCAAGCCTATAAGTGCTAGCGGTGAAATACGTGGCAGGAAGCGTTCTTCGTACCAAGTTCGGCTTTTTAACTTCTCGCCCACAATCCGACTGAGCAGTCCCAGAATCAAAGGAATTCCTAGGAAGATCAGAACCGAACGCGCAATATCTGTAAAAGAGAAGTTTACGCTCTTGGTATCGAGGTTGAGCCAGGTAGGAAGCACCTCGAGATAGAACCATCCCAAAATTGAGAACATAAGGAGCTGAAAAACAGAATTAATCGCTACTAAAATTGCCGTCGCCTCGCGGTCTGCACAAGCCAAGTCAGACCACACCAGGACCATGGCGATACACCGAGCTAAGCCCACGATGATGACACCAGTTCGCAACTGGGGCAAATCGCTGAGGAAAAGCCACGCAAAGGCAAACATCACCGCCGGCCCAATGATCCAGTTGAGAACCAGCGAAATAATCATCAGCCGTTTGTCTTTGATCAGTGCTTGGGCTTTGTCGTACCGCACCTTCGCCAGGGGTGGGTACATCATGACGATCAGCCCCACTGCTATGGGGAGCGAAACATGGGATATTTCCAGAGCCGTCAGGTATGTCTGCACACCAGGGATAAGCTGTCCAATAGCCAACCCCAGCGCCATAGCAATGAGTATCCATATGGCCAAGAAGCGATCTAAAAATGATAGGCGCGGGGGAGAAGTCATCGTCGTCATTTATGCAGTAATCCGCTCGATGAGGTTGATCACGCGACGTTCTATGTCGGCCATAATCTCTCTGACTTTATCTTCGGATTGGTGAGCTGGATCGTCGACTGGCCAATCTTCGTAAGTCTTGCCTGGATATACTGGGCAGCTTTCACCGCAGCCCATCGTGATCACCCAATCAGATTCAGCGATGGTATCAGCGGTGAGCAGTCGGGGAGCGGTGGTGTGCGCACCCAGACCGCGCGCCTTCAATACCTCGCTTACGAGTGGGTGAATATCATCGGCTGGTGTTGTGCCAGCACTCAGGACGCGGATTTTTGTGCCTGCGTGATATCCGGCGAGAGCCGCGGCCATTTGGGAGCGGCCGGCGTTGTGGCGGCAGGCGAAGAGGACTGTGGGTGTCATGGAGGTCCTTATCTAAAGGGTATGCAAATTGCACTCTAAAGCTACCAGAGGAGGGTGGCGTCTAGGCCGCCGGTGATGTGAATAAAACCTTAGTGATAACCTCGGTGATAACCTCAGTGATAAGAGTACCTTCACACTCGCCCAGTGCCCCGTGTTTCCTTAGGAATTCTTAGAGTAGGATAGTTGACATGTCTATGAACTATGCTGAGCAACTTGTCCAAACACTAGAAGAAAACGGCGTCGAACGGATATACGGGATTGTTGGCGACAGCCTGAACCCGGTCGTCGATGCCATCAAGACGAGCTCCATAGAGTGGGTACACGTACGCAATGAGGAAGCCGCTGCTTTCGCTGCCGGAGCAGAATCATTAGCAACAGGCAAACTAGCTGTATGCGCAGCTTCTTGCGGGCCTGGTAATACCCATCTTATCCAAGGTCTTTATGATTCTCACCGGAACGGGGCTAAGGTACTTGCGATTGCTAGCCATATCCCCAGCCAGCTCATAGGGTCCGATTTCTTCCAGGAGACCCACCCTGAGCAGATCTTTGCTGAATGCTCAGGCTACTGCGAGATGGCCAATTCCGCTGAACAAGCCGCGAAGATCTTGCACCACGCCCTGCAATCTACGCTCGCTGGCAATGGAGTCTCCGTCCTCGTTCTACCTGGCGATATCGCCTCTGAGGACGCTGTTGACGTCCCAGAACTGCGTTCTAATCTCACCGTCAATCCCCCAGTAGTGATGCCCAATCCGGCGGACCTGACACGCCTAGCCGAGGCCATTAACAAGGCGGAAAAGGTTACATTATTCGGTGGCGCCGGCTGTAAGAACGCTCGGGAGCAGGTCCTTGCACTTGCCGAAAAAATCAAAGCACCATTAGGTCACGCCTACGGTGGCAAGGAATACCTGCATTACGATAACCCCTTCGACGTGGGCATGTCAGGCCTTCTAGGCTACGGCGCCTGCAATGATGCATTTGACGGCGCGGATTTACTCATTCTTCTTGGTACGGACTTTCCGTATTCCGACTTCCTCCCGCGCGATACCGAGACCGCGCAGATCGACATTGATGGCTCCCATATTGGCCGACGTACGGAGGTATCTATCGGGGTGGTCGGTGACGTTGCAGCAACCATCGAGGCTCTTCTCCCACTTATCACCGTCAAGACCGATCGTTCCTTCTTAGACGATATGCTGGTGCGCCAAGAAAAGAATCTGCGCCACGTCATCGAGGCCTATACTCAGGGCACTCGGCAAACCACGCCCATACACCCCGAATATCTCACTGATATCTTGGATTCCGTCGCAGATGTGGATGCGATCTTCACGGCCGATACTGGTATGTGCAATGTATGGCACGCCCGCTATATCAACCCCACGGGTAAACGTCAGCTGATTGCCTCCCTACGGCACGGCACCATGGCCAACGCACTCTCCCAAGCAATCGGGGCCCAAAAAGCAGATATGCACCGCCAGGTTGTGGCCATGTGTGGCGACGGCGGCTTATCAATGCTTCTTGGCGAGTTGATCACGGTACATAATTATGATCTGCCCATTAAGACGATTGTGTACAATAACTCCAGCTTGGGCATGGTAAAACTCGAAATGCTCGTCCAAGGTTTGCCAGACTTCGCCACCGACCATGAGCATATCAATTATGCTGATATCGCCCAGGCTATTGGCATCAAGTCTTTCCGCGTGGAAAAGCCAGAAGATATTGAGCCTGTCCTTCGTAAGGCACTGGCATATAACGGACCCGTTCTTGTTGATGTGGTCACCGACCCCAACGCTCTCTCGATCCCGCCCGAGATTTCCCTCGAGCAGGTGGCAGGCTTTACTCGCGCAGCTACTCGCACCGTCTTGGAGGGCGGCGTGGGCAAAATGTTCGATCTAGCGAAGTCGAATCTGCGCAATATTCCGCGACCAAGTGGTTTTAAGGGTCTGTAAAGATCCACAATCCAACCCAGTTCACTGAGTTATCTGTGAACTGGGTTTTTCATGTGGTCATGGTACTCACCGCACGATTGATACGAGTGCCCTCCTCTTAGGTACTCATTCCCGAATATATGTGTTCGATCACTACAAGGGTTATATCTTTAGTCCCACTACGGGCGATTATGCGGCCAGAACTCTATGCTCTTGCAGTGCTCGGATAAGAATAAAGCTCCGCTATCAGCATTATTGCCCAGCGTAGTTACCCGGTCCCGTTGCCCGGCGACATCCCCTACAACCAGCACGAAATATTGGCCCTAAGGTATAAAGTAACGGCCCCTCTGTGCCTTTGGTTTTTGGGCTTTTGTTTTTGTTCATAGATGCGGCACATGGTCACCGGGATATAGTGGCTATTGCTGGGAAGATACAGATCGTACCTGAAATAGGAGTCTAAGAGAGAAGAACCTTAAAAAGTGGAAGGTGAAATACGAAAGTCACTGCCGGTTTGCTTACTTGAGTTCGCTCATCGGGGAACTGTCACACCTTCGCGGCAAGCACCCCTAGATAGAAAGAGACCAGGTTGTAGAGGCTACAACCTGGTCTCTTTGAAGTTATTTAGTCGTCCTGGAGAGCGGAACCGTCTACGCTGATCTTAACCTTCTCAGAGATAAGCACGCCGCCAGAGTTCAACGGCGCCTGGAAATCGATACCGAAGTCCTTGCGGTTGATGGTGGCCTTGGCCTCGACGCCGAGGCGGGTGGCGCCCCATGGATCTTCAACTGGGCCAGAGAGCTCGACATCGAAAGTGACAGGCTTAGTGGTGCCCTTAATGGTGAGGTCACCGGTCACGGTGCCTCCTTCAGCGTTGAGGTCGAAGGAGGTCGCTGTGAACGTAATCTCAGGGAACTGCTCTACATTGAAGAAGTCCTCGCCCTTAACGTGAGCATCGCGATCATCGTTACCGGTATTAAAGGAAGCGGCTTTGATGGTCGCTTGTGCAGTCTTGGCCTCAGGATCAAAGGTAGCCTCGAATTCGGTGAATTTGCCGGGCACCTTAGTAACCATTGCGTGGCGAACCTCGAAACCAATGGTGGTATGTGCTGGGTCGAAGGTATATGCGCTCATGAAAGTGAACTCCTTAAATATAGTGAAATTAAAAGTTTTTCAATGACCTAAGCGGCCACTGATGACCACTATACATAAAAGGTGACGTGTCCACAATATTTTGGTGAAGAATCACCAATTTTTATTCATGGCGCATATATGACCAGCTCAGCGACTCAATAAATTTAAGATACCCGCTTCTGAACTGGGGGCTTATCAGACCACGGGAAGACGATCCACTCATTCGTGTGCTTCCACACATAATCTGGCATCACTTCGGTGCGGTCCTTGGCATAAATACATGCGGTCTTAACCTCAGCACCCTGCTCCTTGAGGAGTTTGATAACCAAATTGAGAGTACGACCTGAATCAGCCACGTCATCAACCACGAGAAGCCGCCTGCCGCTGATCGAGGAGGTATCGAGCATGGGCTCTAAGAGAATAGGATCGGGCAACGTGGTGTTAACGTCGGTATAAAATTCCACATTGATAGCGTCAGAAAGCTTCACGCCCAGGGAATAGCTGAGTGCACCAGCGGGTACTAAGCCGCCACGTGCCACTGCGATAATAATCTCGGGATCGAAATCGGAATCGGCAATGGTCTGCGCTAGCTCGCGGCTAGCGGTACCAAAACCTTCCCAAGTTAAGATTTCCTTAGTGTCCAGATCGAGGGAGTCTGCGTGGTATGCCATATTCTTACCTTAATCAATCAGTGGGATAAATGCCGAGTATGCTCAAAAGCGCTCTGCGGGGTTGAGGAGAGTGTCACCAGAGCTGCAGAATTGGAATCTAAATCTTTAAAACCTAGCTCGGCATATATGTCTACGTCATCGGCGAGCGTCTGGGTCACTATTTCGCGCTGGGGGTCCTGCTCGTAACAAAAACGCAAACTATGCGCCAAAAGATCGGAAAGTATGTGGCCACCACGATAGGCCGTGCCCACTATGACGTGATCGAGGCGGAAGTGGTTGTCGGCGGAGCTAATGCGAACGGCGCCAGCGAGTACGGTCTTGTCATTAATGCGTTCGTAGCACCTAAGATGGGCAGTACTGCCTAGCGTGTCGCGATCATCGATGATGGGGGCTAAGGCCAAGGAAGCTGGCTGATCCGCACGGAGTTGGTAGATCTCGTGTAATTCCAGAGCGCTTAAACGCTGCAGCGGATCAACGGCAAAAAAGAATGTCATAGCCATAGAGTGTAGAACATGAGATGGCTAACTAAAATCCCCCGACCTTTCTTGATTTGAAGAGGTCGGGGGATGAACTATTAGGATTGAGCGTCGAAACGCGCATGGGAGACCATATCATCCCATTCCACGATTTTCTTACGCTCGCGGCCTTCCTTTTCACCCAATTCGCGCTCAGCGGCGTCGACCCGGTGCCAGCCATCCCACGTGGTGTAGGTAAGCCCCTTAGCCTCTAAGAATTCGATAATATGATGCAATTCGGGTTTCTGGGTCGGTGCCAGCTGCCCCGCCTTCCAATCACTCAACAACATCTGGGTGGTTTCTTTGGCGTCTGACTTGGTATTGCCAATGAGGCCCACAGGCCCACGCTTAATCCAGCCGGTGGCATAAAGTCCAGGAATCGGCTGGTTGTGGGCGTCGAGAATATGGCCACCATCATTGGGGATCACCGCTTTATCGTGATCGAAAGGAATATCAGCAACAGCATCAGAACGATAACCCACCGCCCGGTAGACAGCCTGCATAGGCCACACCTTGAAAGTGCCCGTCCCTACCACATTTCCAGAGCCGTCTAACTGAGTACGCTCCGTTTTTAGGCCCACAACCTTCCCATCGTCGCCGATGATCTCGACTGGGGACTCAAAGAAGTGAATAAAGAGCTTATGAGGGGCGTTCTTGGGCTCCCGCATGGCATATTGCTCGAGGGTCTGGCACACCAGATCTTGCGATTTCGATTCACGACGCGCTTTCTCGCTCGCAGCATCGTAGTCAATATCCTCAGGATCTACGACTACTTCAATAGTCGGGGAGTGGTCGAGCTCCTTGAGCTCCAATGGAGTAAATTTCGCCTGTGCGGGTCCCCGACGTCCGAATACGTGTACCTCGGTGGCTTTATTAGATTTCAGTGCTTCGTAAACATTATCGGGAATCTCGGTGACGTGAAGTTCTTCGCCCGTTTTAGCCAAGATACGAGCCACATCTAGGCCGACGTTACCTACCCCAATCACGCCTACTTGCTGAGCACTAAGATCCCAATCGCGGGCAAATTCGGGATTGCCATCGTAGAAGCCCACGAATTCCGCCGCCCCATGGGAACCCTCGAGATCCTGCCCTGGAATATCAAGGTCGCGGTCTGCTACGGCGCCAGTGGAGAAGATCAGAGCATCATAGAATTCCTTTAATTCCGCAACGCTGACGGTTTTTCCAATGTCAATATTGCCGATAAAGCGCAGCTGTGGCTTCTCCATAACCGCGTGCAAAGATTTCACGATGCCTTTAATACGAGGGTGATCAGGAGCCACACCATAGCGGATCAAGCCAAAGGGAGTGGGCATCCGCTCGAAAAGGTCGACGGCTACCTCAAGGCCAGATTTCATTAATAGATCAGAGGCGTAGATGCCAGCGGGGCCGGCGCCAATTACGGCAACACGGAGGGGGCGAGAATTAGTCATAGAGTCGATATATCCTTGTATTATTTCTAGCTTTGCGATCGCACAAGAATACTAGCAGTCTTGGCCACAGATCGAAATAGCCAAAGAGAACCATTCCTTCAAGCTAGATATGCCACTAACACTCCTCCGAGCCAACTTCATCCCGCCGAGCCCAGTAGGATCCCGCACGGCCCAAATGCATCGTGGCGAGCCTAGCCACGTGTTGCCCAGCTTTGCTCAGCCTTGCCCGGACTCTCCCACTCTTGCCCGTTCACGTCCATTCTCGCGCTTCCTCGCGATTTCTCGCTTAAGGTGTCAGCTATCTCCAATGGAAGGATTTCAGCGGTGCCGAAGGAACTAACCCCGAATAAGGTTAGTAGGAAAATAATTCCCATAGCGTAAAGGGAAAGGATTTCTGCTCTTTGTCCACTTTATGTGCCAATATGTAGGGCAATTGGGACTTTTGAAGCGGTGAATATTTCTGTGTTGTCGCTGGTATATGCGCTAAGCTGTGAGGGATGGCTCACAGCAGTAAATGGTGTGACGAGTTCTCGTATTTAAACCCATATAGAAGGGACACCTGAAGGTGACACATACAACCCGCTCCGTTGTCATTAGCGCCCTAGGACGCCAGATCGACACAGCTGATCTTGAGCACTTCGCCCAGATATTGGGCCTCGATATCCAGCCGCTCGTCGTGGCCGACCCCACCATCACGGGGGTTTTGTCCACCCGACCTGAATCACCCGTGGTCTATCAGGGCACGGGAAGTATTGATTTCGACGCCCGAGCGGCAGCAGCGCTCGGAGTGCCACTTATCATCCAGGCTGCTGAATTGGGCGTCAGTGCAGAACTAGCACGCGCCGAAGCCAAAGTGCTGGGGGCACATATCGTCGATATCCTAGGCCCTGGTAGCTCTCTAGAATCCGCCCTCCCCGCCCTGCACGAAGCTCAGGTCGAGCCGGTTATGTCGGCTGAGGTTTTCGAGTTCTGGCTGCTCGATCGCGCCCGCCAAGCTAGGGCCCATATCATCCTGCCCGAAGGTGACGATGACCGGATTTTGCTCGCTGCCGATCAGTTACTGGCCCAGGATATCTGTGAGTTGACCATTCTCGGTAATCCTGCGGCTATTACTGCTCGGGCTACAGAGCTGGGTTTGAATATCAGCGCCGCGCACCTGTCGGATCCTTCGAACGATCCCCACGCAGAAGAATTCGCCCAAGAGTTCTATGAGTTGCGTAAGGCCAAGGGCATGACGATTGAAAAGGCCCGGGAAACCATGCAGGATATTTCCTATTACGCCACCATGATGATCCACAAGGGTCTTGCCGATGGCATGGTATCGGGTGCCGCGCATACCACCGCCCACACCATCAAACCTTCTTTCCAGATCATCAAAACCCAACCAGGCACCTCCGTGGTTTCATCGATCTTCCTCATGGTGATGCGCAACCGACTGTGGGCTTTTGGTGACTGCGCCGTCAACCCCAACCCCACCGCTGCACAGCTCGCCGAAATTGCCGCCGTCTCAGCGCGAACCGCTGCGCAATTCGGTATCGACCCGAGGGTCGCCATCCTTTCGTATTCCACCGGTACTTCAGGTTCCGGCCCTGACGTTGATCGTGCCACCGAGGCAACTCGCATCGCGCACCAGAACCACCCCGATATTCTTATCGACGGCCCCCTTCAATTTGATGCAGCCGTCGACCGCGGAGTGGCTGAGAAGAAAATGCCCAATTCCAAGGTTGCAGGTCAAGCCAATGTCTTTATCTTCCCCGATCTAGAGGCCGGAAATATTGGCTACAAAACCGCCCAACGCACCGGCCATGCCCTCGCGGTTGGCCCTATCCTGCAGGGATTAAATAAACCTGTGAATGATCTTTCTCGTGGTGCTACCGTGGCAGATATTGTCAATACTGTAGCGATCACCGCTATCCAAGCCGCCGCTTTATAAGGAGTTTTACATCATGGCCCTCGTACTCGTTCTCAATTCGGGATCGTCCTCGATCAAATTCCAGCTAGTCGATCCTGCCCAAGATGTATCCGCGGCCCCATTTGCCAGCGGACTAGTGGAGCAAATCGGTGAGGAATTAGGGCGCATTACCCTAAAATTCCAGGGAGAAAAACACATTGTGGAAGCCCCCGTTCCCGATCATTCTACCGGCCTCGATATGGCCTTCGCGCTGATGACTAAGCACGGTTGTGGGCCTAAGGATGTGGAACTCAAGGCGGTTGGGCACCGGCTCGTCCACGGCGGCACGCTGTTTAGCCACCCGGTAGTGATCACCGATGAGATCCTCGAGAAGGTTTACGATTTGATCCCCTTGGCGCCACTGCATAACCCTGCCAATATCGACGGTATCGTGGTGGCGCGCAAACTGCTTGACACTGTTCCTCATATTGCAGTATTTGATACTGGCTTCTTCGCCGCTATGCCTGCCAGTGCAGCGCTCTATGCCATCGAGCTTGAGACCGCAGAGAAATATGGCGTCCGCCGCTATGGTTTCCACGGCACCAGCCACGAATTCATCTCCAGGCAAGTTACAGGTTTGCTAGACAAACCCGCTGCCGAGATTAATCAGATCACTTTGCACCTCGGTAATGGCGCCTCCTGCGCAGCTATTAAGGGCGGCCAACCCATCGATACCTCGATGGGGCTGACCCCGCTCGCAGGATTGGTCATGGGTACCCGCTCAGGTGACATTGATCCAGGCATCGTATTCCACCTGCACCGTACTGCTGGTATGAGCATTGACGAGATCGATGTCCTGCTGAACAAGAAATCCGGTGTGAAGGGTATTTCGGGGGTTAATGATTTCCGTGAGCTGCACCAGCTCATCGCTCGCGGTGATGAAAAAGCTTGGTTGGCCTATGAGATCTATATTCACCAACTGCGACGTTATATCGGTAGCTATATGATTCAACTGGGCCGCGTCGATGCCATCACTTTCACCGCCGGCGTAGGAGAGAACGACGCTATTGTGCGTGCTGATGCGCTGAAAGATCTTGAGGTCTATGGCATAAAGATTGATCCTGATCGAAACGCTGTGCGCGCTGAGGAGCCGACCGTGATCTCCACCGATGATTCAGCGGTCAAAGTTTTCGTTGTTCCCACCAACGAGGAGCTTGCGATTGCTCGCTACTCAAGTGAGCTCGCTGGTCTCGATTAAAAAAATAAAAGCCAATACAAGCCTTAGTGGAATAGCCACTAAGGCTTTTTTAAAACCACGTACGTGGCCGAACTTTGTTAGCCATATCGACCAGCTGATAGCGATATTTCGCGCTCGGTGCCACTCGAGCCTGCACACGTAGAGATTTTGCCAAGCCCACCCGCAACCCCTTTTGACTAAAGGGGTACTCAAATAAATCGGTGGTAACAGCGGATTCCTCTAAATTGCTGCTGCGTAACCAGTTCAGTGCTGCATGGAGAATCACAATCTTCAGCTGCAAAAAACGCGGCTCATTCGTAGGAATCCCCTCCAAACGTCGAGCAGCTCTTCTAATGCGCTGCTCGTTCGGTTTCAAGGAGACGAGGTACACAATACTTGTCAATAGGGCCATACGATGGTGTATTGACGCAGGCGGTACCTCATCGAGTGCCTTCACAGCCATATCTATCTGTTTTTCGGCGAGCAATTGGCGCGCCAATCCGAAGGCCGAGCTCACCGTGGTGGGATTCGTAGCCCATACCAGCGCATAGAGATAAATAGCCTTAAAGCGCAATACTTCAGGTTTCGCCGTAAGCTTATTCCACAAACCAGCAAATTCACTCACCGCTGTCCCTTGAAGGCTTGCAGCTTCCAGCGCGAGATCTGGGCTCAACAAGGGTGACTCGGACAGCCCTTTTTGCTGGAGGATTAATTCGCTAACTACAGCGCGCGCCAGCTTAGGTGCAACCTCACCGGGCAGAATACTAAACACCCTGTTAAAAGCGTCTTGGGCATGAGTAAAATCTTCAAGTAAGAGCCGAGTGACACCCGAATACCACTGGAAACGCCATTCGGTTCCCAATTCTTCCTCTAATTCCCCCAGCCATTCTTTGGCTTGCTGTGTAAAACCGAGATCAAGGAGACTGCGCACGATGCCGAGAGGGATTTCCTTTGACCCGCCAAATTCCTCTAATTGCAAGGCTCCGCGCATGGTTTCGAGCGCCTCCGAGGGTTCTGCATAATTTGATCCAGCGATCATGGTCGCGCCGGGATCATCGCGATCGAGGAGTGGAATATGCAGAGCTGCCACGACTTCAGCGGGCGTTATTGACGCATTCCGCACTGTTCCATCGAGGAGCTGATCAGTTTTAAAAACCGTGTGCTTGGTACCAAACGTGGAACGCTGCGGGGAGAAGAGTGAGTGCTGCGCCGGGTATTGCAGCGATTTGTGGATCGCTAAATATTCCCGCAATACTCCATACAGCTGAGTTTCCATTTCGTGGACTGAACTAAAGCGAGCTGCCGGATCGGGAGCTAGAGCGCGCTGCAGGAGCCGGTAATAGCTCAAATAATGGGCAAAGAGAGGCTCCTCATCAGGAGTAGGAAGTCCTAGAGTGTAGTGGCCGTTATCAACAGGTAAGTGAACGGTCAACGCAGCGAGGGTACGTCCGATGGTATAAATATCGCTAGCCACACTCGGACCTTGGGTGGCTACCTCGGGGGCTTGAAAACCCTTGGTGCCAAAAATATAGCCAAAGGCGCCGATACCAGAAACCGCCCCAAGGTCGATCAACTTGACTTGATCCTCGGTGACGACGATATTATCGGGCTTCAAATCGTTATAGACAACCCCGCGGGCATGCAAATAGGACAGCGCCGGTAGAATCTCCAGAATATAGCCGATAGCTATATCGAGCGGGAAGAGCCCGTTATATTGGGAGCTGCGTAGGGCCTTGAGGCTGGGTCCAGGCACGAATTCCATGACGATAAAGCCACCGTCGATACGCGGGTCGTCGATAAAGTTGTAGGCCTTAACAATCACCGGGTGGGTAATATCTGCAAGGAATTCCCGCTCCGCTACAGCCGCCGCATAATCTCGGGGATTATCGCGGCTGACAATACTCTTGAGCACCACCACACGCCCGGTGATATTGCGGTCCTTGGCCAGATAGATCCACCCCATACCGCCACGCTCTAATACGCCGAGTACCTCATACTGGTCGCCCACCACATCGCCGGGCCCCAGCACGGGGCTCTGGTGGTCTTTCCACGCATCAGAAGTGAGAAATTCCGTTTCCTTAATGGGTACAAAGGGCAAATACACCATGCCGTTGGCAACCGCGCGCGCCCCCCTGGTAGCTGCACGGCGTTTGCGAAAGGTTGAAAGCGCTTCCTGGTGTGAGCGTACCGAAGGATCATCTATAGCAGGAGTAGCGGTGGTCAAGGAGAAGCTAGTGCCCTCAGTATCATCAGCAAAGGGATCGAAGGGGACCGCCGAGGTAGCAACCTCGGGATGCATACGTTCACTATGAGTATCCATTATTCCTCCTCTCGATACCGTGGTGCAGGTAGCGCTATCTGTGGTAAATAGGCACCCAACCACTTATTATATGAACGCTGCCACGTGCCATCGGCTCGAATGCGCTCGAGGGTGACATTAACCTGACGTACCAATCCCGACGTGTTGCGACGATAATCTGACTGTCCAATCGCCACCGCGTAATCCTGCCTGTTGAGGTTGTCTCCGACAATGGCTGTAAAGGGGTCTTGGGCAGCCATTCCTGACAAAATAGTATCGTCAGTGATAATCGCCGCTACCTGATCTTGCTGCAGGGCCACTAGGCAATCAGCACTTGTTTGAGTGATGAGTAGATGGGTTTGAGGAGCCTCCAACCGTACAAAGGCCGCTCCCGTAGAATTCTCTGTGACACAGGCAGTGCCCCCTGCTAAATCTTCAAGAGAACTGATGCCCGAGGATTTATCGACCAGCATTCGGGTGTATCCGGCGAAATAGGGAATAGAGAACTCTACTTCGTTTTCTCGCTCTTGAGTGATAGAAATCGTACGCATCGCAATATCAACTGCTTCCGTATGCAAAGCATCTTCCCAGTTTGTGGCGTTAATATAGCGGAACTCAATGCGATTAGGGTCACCGAAAATATCTCGAGCTATCTCACGGGCGATATCTACTTCGAAGCCTTCCAGCGTGCCAGTCGTAGGGTCTCGAAAACTCAAAAGATTGTGAGCTTGGTCGACGCCGACGATTAACCGACCGCGGCGGACAATCAATGGCACCCGCTCCTTGGGACTTAAAGCATCAGGGCGGAGGGATCCGCGATTCTCTACACTGCGAAATTCGTGGGCCTTCTGGGCTCCCGCATCTTCTTTGACCGCTTTGTGGGGTAGCGGCATAATCGCCTCGGTCCTAGGGCTGGCGATCAGCGGAGGGTTGGCTGGTGATGCCTGGCAGCCGCTCGTCACGCCCATCACAGCCATGCACGCACCGAGACCGCAGCGTAGTGGGTTAAGGGCAAAAGGATTCTTCATCAGAGATATTCCTGTAAACGAGGGCGTATTCCCATCCAGATACTCACAACCGCTAGGAGGGAGAGGACGAGTGTGACTGCCGAAACGGAGGCCGAGGCCGCGATGCCTCGATTGATATAGTCGCGCATCTGGCTTCGTGAATCATCGATGAGAGTCGCTAGAGCTGTATCCAATTCCTGATAAGGATGACTCGAGGAAGCAGCGGCGGTAAGTTTTTGTGCCTGATCATAATCCCCAGCATTGAGGAGGGTGACTAATTGTTGGTGAGAACGAGACCATCGATCAAGGAGTTCATGAGCATCACTGCTTTTACTCTGCGGAAAAAGGTCTAAAGTGGCATTGATATCGCTGATCGTGGTGTCAAAATTCTTCGTCGAGTTCACCAACGATTGACGCCAAACTAAAGCGAGCATCTCCGAACCACGCGTTTGTTGGGCCGCAATTCTAGCCTCGATGACCTCCGATAGGGGCTGAGAAGCCTGAGTATAGGACTGATTTCCCGCCTGAAAAGTAAGAGCGGCTGAGGAAATCACCCACGCATTAGCAATTAATAGCAAGAAGGTGGCCGCTACCATACCCCGGTTCAAACGCCTGTTACTCACACTTGACAGCCACAATTGGGTGAGAATGAGTGCGATGAGAGCAACCAATAAGCCTATGAGGGGAATCCACAGGGGTTGGGTCAGCGTTGTCTGTTGCTGGTGGACGTTCTCACTGGTAAGTGCATAAAGACGAGCAGCATTGGGAAGCATATGTTCGCGCATTAGCGTAGACGCCTCGGACATATACGCCACGCCAACTGGATTGCCTTGGCGATTATTAGCCCACGCAGTTTCCACCAACCCGGTATAGATGGGTAAATGCTCGGATAGACGAGTAATCAATCTCATCTCTTCGCCAGTTGGGTCGGTAATTCCATTGGCGGTAACCGCTATATCTCGGGCTGCTTGCTGATACGCCAACTGATAGTCATCGCGATTGGAGTTGGAATCGACCCCAGCCAAGACGAAGCCGGAGCTCGCCGCCGTATTCGCCGCCGCCAAATTGGAGTACAGAGACTGTGCTAGATAGCTCACAGGTTCGGTGGTGGTAATTAAGTGATCGAGGTCGCTGCGACGCTGCGCAGCGGATTGACTCATGAACATCCCTGTACCGACCACCACAATGCTCAGCACAAGCATGAGGGCGGTCATGCGTCCCGGGGTCGTTTTCAGAAAGCTCCATCCGTGTTGGATGAGCGCCTTGGGATAGTTGATATAGTCATGCCAAAACTCTTGGTAGACACTGCGGTGGTGAGATGTCTCTTCCAACCACTCATCCTGAATATTCTCAGGCACTATCTGCGGCGAATTCTGTTCTGTGTGCGTCACGGCATTATCGCATCCCTCATCGAGCTCTCTGGGAATTAAGTATATAGGTGTCAAGCTGATACCGAGCTACGAAGTGCTGGTGTGAAGTAGGAGTTACGTTTATCACCGCCGTCGAGCGGGCCCCTTTAATTGTGAAAAACGAGTTATCTGGCATCTACCAGGGGGCTAACTACGGGCATAGATCCCTATTTCGTGATCCTGGGATTAACTGGAATCTGTAAAATTTTTGGTATCACGTAACTGCTCTGGGCTCTGCCCGTGAGAGCAGGGCGAAGGCCGGCACGTAGCTCACAAAGCGGGATACCACTGCCGAGGTTGAGACCCAGCCCATAGCAAAGTTATTGGTGAAAAATCTGTTTATTCGGGTGATAAACGGTTCGCCAATGCAGGCGAGGGCCTTTATTGTCGGTGGAAGTCAGGACTGCGCACGGGGTTTATCTTCCGCTGGAGCTGATTAGGGTCACCGATCTCGGACGTAAAACAGAAGGTCTTCAGAGACGGGTAGAAGCCGAGTCTGGTAACTAATATCCCCAGTATTCCTTTGAAAAGGTGAGGGGCGTACACCGTTTTTGTCACGGATAATTACTAGATGGGCACCTAGGGTATTTGTAATTCTGTTTATTAGATTCGACCAGTATGCACCATTTATCTCTTTAGTGGCGATCGATAGCAGGATCCGAGGGGAATATAGGTTGAGACATTCAATCAGGTGTCGATTCGAGTAGGATATCGTGTCCACAGGCCCTTAGTTGCCGCAACTCACGGGAAAAAATTGAGCAGCGGAAACTAAGTTCGGTTATTAAAGAATTATGAAAAGGCATATTTTTAGAAAAATTCCTATTTTACTCCGCCCTTCAGGCTAGTGATAATCTCGTACACATATTGCCCAAAGCCGATCTAGAAAGATGCTATCGCTAGACCCGCTGTTTGAATGGAGACAAGATGCCTTTCCCTGATATTGATTCCAATACCTTTACCGCTTTGTTAGACATCCTTTACACTGACCAATACGGCGATTGGGAGGGTGCAAATCAGAAGAAACTTGACGAGTTAAATGATCAGCTTTACGAAGAGTTGGATCCTCAGCGCGAAGCCGAGGCAGAGTTGAAACAAGTGAAGGGTTATATCCACTCGCTGCAGGGTGAGATTGATAAGGTCAACGAAGATATCGAGTTAGCACGGGAGAAGATCGCACATCTGAAGATCAAAAAATCGCGGCTGAGAACTGAGTTTAATTTAGCTAAACGCGCTATGCGGGGCAGTCGCTACGAAGCTGAGCTAAAAACTGCAGGAAAGATGAGTACCTTTGTTAATACTGGATTAACAATCTGGCACTCCAGTAAAGCTCAGGAAATTGAGGAGGCTATCAATTCAATTGAATATAGTCTGGTCGATCTGAAAAATGCGATAGAACGGATGAGGGCTCAGCGGACGGATCTTAAGGAGGATCTTCGCGAGGCTAAAAAGGAGTGCACAGTAGCCAAGCGGGAGGCGGCGAAGGTTCCATTAAGTGCCAGGACCTTAGATAAAGAAATTGCTAAGTTTGTCGATGAATGGAAATCGCAACGACGGGCTTATCGCGAAGATCTTCGCCAATTGATTGAGCAGCGTCTCGATTCTCGTCTGGACCAGCGTCAGCAGATTGGGCAGCTGGAAGGCTTTATTGACGATTATGATGAGCTTAAACTGTCGTGGCAGCATATTTGGCAGCAAAAGCTCGCTAAGATTGAGGAAGCGTATAATCTTCCCGCGTTGATTAAGGCAGAGGAGGCTGGCGAAAGTCTCGCCGCACGTGCAGAGCAGAACGAGATCGAAGTGACCAGCGCATACCAAGACTTGAGAAGCGAAAAAGCTGAGCTCGAGGATATTCTCGCACAAGCAGAGAACAAAGAGATGGACTTGAGGAGTGCATTTTTTGGTAACAGGCTAGGCGTCCCAGCCGCGATAGCAACAGTGATTCTCGGTATTTTCGTTGTACTGATCGGTCCGTGGTCTCTGACGTTGACAGCGTTGGTTGTCATCCTTGGGGTCGCACTTTTGGTCTTAGTAGCCGCTTCCCTCATAACGGCTGTAGTGGTTAAAAATGCGGCGGATAGGGCACTCCAGCAGCTGCGAGAGGAATCTCGCGCTGAATTAAAGAATGTGGTTGCTAAACTCGATATGGTAGACGCGCAACTAGGCGAGGCAAAAGAACTCACTGTAGAGGCCCAAACCGAAAAATATGCGGCTGTGAAGAGCCTTCGTGCTGCCCGCGAGAAAGTCGAACGAGAAGTGAGAACAACTTATGGAATTCCCTACCCGGAGAGGAGAACACCTAACTTTCCTGTTGAGGCCGATAAAAAACAGCTAGAGATCTGCTTGGATCAAATCCGCTCCGATTTCTTCGGCCAGGTTCTCAATGATATAAATGAGCCACTTTCGGTTGATTACTCAACTTTCACTCCCAACGCCAACAGTGTTAGTCAGACTCCACTGGCACAGGATGCGTTCAACGAGTGGGTGGGAGCTAATGCTCATTATCCTTGGTGGACAGCGTAACGTTAGATCACCGCTTTTCCGTCGGAAGGGTAGCGCAGTTGGGCCCACAAAACCTTAGGTGGACAAGGGTAATTAGCTACCCTATGACTAAGTCGAAAAGGACAGGACACAAAGAGCAAGTCATGCAATGCTAAACATCGGGCACCTAAATATCCAGGTTGTTAGCCCTGGATATATTTATCAAGTATGAGTAGAGAGGCTTCCACGTGGTTAATCCGAATTGGATTGGTGAAGTCTCCTCGCTGCATAACGGTGAATTAGGGCCTACCAGCTTTCGTTAATGAGAGATCAAAAGGGTTTGCAGTTAGGGCAGACATCGGACTCGGGGTGTAGGTGCTGAACCCAATCGTATTCTCGGGAGAGCATATTAGTTTGCTTCTGTATGGAGATCCCTGAAACGTGGCGACGGCTGTCGCCGCACTACTAACTTTTTGGTCAATCGGGCTTTTACCTACGAGGTGCACAGCGGATTCATCATTGGGATATGTTGGGGTGTGCAAGGACTCTGGGTTTTCTAAGGTAGTCCAACGAGGATGCCAGAAACTCTGTATCCGAGGCTGATGGATCGATGAAGAATAAATCGCTGTGCTTAGGTGATCGAAAGCTGAGTGGTGGCGTTGATCTCGTTACTGATCTCAGTTCCTTCGACAAGCTATGTAGTTAAAGCTGTAGCTTTGACTTCTTTGCTCGTCAGGATGCCCAACGGTGATCGATGTTGAAGGTCGCTGTCGGTAGAGTTTTAATCGCTGCAGTAACTGTTTGGGGAGTGTCCTGAGGTTGCGGGGAGATTTTGTATGTCATGCTGTTTCTAGACTAGACGGATATTGTGGCACCCACTACCTTTCCGGCCATAGGCAGAATCAAAAGATGGCACGGAACTCTTCCAAGCACCTGCTGAACTTTTCCCAGCGACGAGTACCTCTCCCATTTCCCTGGCCTTGAACTGATCTGCGGCTACCATGATATCCTCATAATTCGCTGCGATATAGATACGTCACACAAATCGTCGTTGACTCGGCGATTTCAGAAAATCCTTTTCGGTCGCCACAGTGGATACTGGGGACTCCGATGAACCTATCGTTTGCAATTTCGGTACCTAACGATGGCCAGTGTAGAGCCACCTTCAGCAGCAGGTATTCAATAACCCCAGAATGCGCTTGATGGCCTCTGTATTCATACTTTGCGACCATGTGGATAGATTTGTCGAGAATATGCTTGTTGTCTGAGAAATTCGACTTCAGGGATGGTGAGAGAAGTTTATAGTGTAAAAGTCACAAAATTGGTGACGTTACCACGCAACAACTTTAGCTAGCTTTGAACCGGTGACTGTGCTGATCATATCCGGCTCTAGCCCCCTCTAGTCGTTAACTCCAAATCGGAATCTGTTTCTCGTAGAGCGCTACTCCCCGATTTAATTGTCTTAAATTCCCACAGCGATCTCAGCGGTTTTCTATCACCATTTTCCGGATCAACAACTCCCTGGGCGTCTTCGCATTTCTTTCGCGGCACGACATCCGTCGTCGCGCATCCACCCTCGTAGCTAAGTTTCGACCCTTCTTAACACGATTGCTGACTCCTCCCTCCACAGGCAGGTAAGGACAGAATCTCTTGGCTTGTGCGAGGAGGCAGTACAACTGAGTGGATCGTCATTTCCCTGAATGCCGAGGTCTTATTCCCCACATTGGCGCCCAGGCGCTAGAATTATTCCCTTGATAAAGGTCGCACACCGCACCTATCCCCCGCCTTTTGAGGGGAGTTGGGACGCGGTGCGCGAGAGTATGAAAGAATGGCAAGAATGATTGAAGTTCGCGGATTAACCAAAAAATATGGTGATGTCCTTGCTGTCGACGATTTATCCTTCGACGTCCAGCCGGGGATCATAACCGGCTTTCTCGGACCCAACGGTGCCGGTAAATCCACCACAATGCGGATGATCCTCGGGCTTGATAATCCCACCTCGGGCTCCGCGCTGATAAATGGTAAGCCCTACCGGTCTATGAGGAACCCCTTGGGGACTGTCGGTGCGCTTCTCGACGCTAAGGCTGTGCACCCCAATCGTTCGGCCTATAATCACCTCAAGTGGATCGCCCAAGCGAATGGTATTCCTACTGCACGCGTTCAAGAGGTCCTCGATATTGTGGGCCTGGGTGGCGTGGCGAAGAAAAAAGCCGGCGGTTTTTCCCTAGGTATGGGGCAGCGCCTGGGCCTTGCCGGGGCACTCCTGGGTGACCCCGAGATTCTAATTCTTGATGAGCCTGTTAACGGTCTCGACCCCGAGGGCATCCACTGGGTACGCGAATTATTGCGTTCGCTTGCTGCGCAGGGACGTTCCGTTCTGGTGTCTTCGCACTTACTCAGCGAGATGGCACAAACCGCCGATCACCTCATTGTCATTGGCAAGGGTAAATTGGTCGCGGATCAATCTACCTATGACTTTATTAAGAGCCACTCCGCAGCCTCAGTGAAAATTCGCACCGAACGCAGCGAGGAATTTGCTTCCAATCTCGATGAGGAGGGAATCAAATATATGCAAAGCAAGGACGAAGAAGGTCGCGATATCTTCCTGGTTCCAGATCAGACTACCGACTATATCGGTGCTGTGGCTTTTTCCTACGGGCACCTCATCCAGGAACTCACCCAGCAGCGGGCATCCCTGGAAGAAGCATTTATGGGCATGACGGGCGACGCTGTGCAGTATCAGTCCACCGTGACCGTTCAGCAAACGGAAGGATCATAGGAAAAGATTATGCTCAAAACGATTTTTTCAGAGTGGACCAAACTAATAAGCACCAAAGCCATCTACTGGACTACTGCGCTCTTTTTTGCACTCTGTGCAGGAACAGCTGCGTTGATGGGGTGGAATACCGTCCCACAGCCACAACTATTTAATATTCCCATTCTCTACGCCAGCGCCGCAGTATTAGCTGTTAATACCTTTGGTTTATTCATCGTGAGTATCCAAGCAATTATGGTGTTTACCGCTGAGTACCGCCACAATTATGCCTCGGTCACCTTTGCCGCCACCCCGCAGCGCATCCAAGTGGTTGTAGCTAAGTGGCTCGTCTACAGCCTCTTTGCGGCTGTGATGACCTTTATCACCACTATCAGCTGTTTCTACATCGCCAAGTGGGCTGCGAGTGAAGAAGCGAGCAAAACGCTCATTGTGTGGTCGGATGATAATGCCCTTCGTCTCATGTGGGTATTGCCGTTAGTTATCGTTCTCATGGTGACCTTCTCACAGGGCGTTGCCCTTATCGTGCGCCAAACTGCGGGCGCGGTTGCGCTCATGTCGATGTGGATCCTTGCCTTGGAGAATATTGTGGGGCTGCTGCCGAAAATCGGTCCGTGGGTCGTTAAATACGGTCCCATGTCGAATATGCAGGCCTTTGTACAGCGCACGGATATTCAGGATATCGTGTGGGGCTACCAAGGTTCGGGTCTTTATTTTGCGGTATGGTCGCTCGCCATCCTCATCCTTGGCACCGTTATGGTGAAGCTGCGAGACGCCTAGTACGATTCGTAGCCCCAAACTCAGCCAGCCCCTTTTCCACCAGGGGCTGGCTTTATAATTTTGGTAGGGTACCCTTCCCTAGTATCAGCTGAGATTTACACAGGGTTATATAGAGATTCTCACTTCCAGCGGTATCCCTTCAACTTGAAAATTTGAGGCTTTGATGCAAAAAACGTCTACGATTTCTCTCGGTTTGCTGTTTGCCCTGGCACTATTAACAGCGTCAGGCCCCTTTTCTATTGACCTCTATTTGCCCGGGCTGCCCCAGGTGGCCGCGGAGCTGGCCACCTCAAAAGTGCAATGGACTCTCTCCTCCTTCATGCTTGGGATGGCTTGTGGTCAACTGGGTGTAGGAGCCCTAAGTGACACCTACGGCCGCAAGCGCTTTCTGATCGCCGGCGCTGGTATAGCCCTCGTTGCCGCTATAGGTTGTGCATTCGCCCCTTCCATTGGAATGCTTATCTCCGCCAGATTTTTCCAGGGTATCGGTGCCGGAATGTGCGTAGTCCTCGCCCGCTCTGTCATTCCTGATCTGATGGAAGGGGTTGCCGCCGCGAAGGCCTTTAGCTGGATGATGATCGTTGGTGGGATCGCACCCGCCCTGGCTCCCGTAGTAGGTGCCTTTCTTATCGATTTCATGTCGTGGCGCGGGATCTTCCTCGTGCTCGTGGCTATAGCCTTTCTACAAATGATGGTGGTTATTTTCTTCATACCCGAAACCCGACCCCCTAGTGCCCGCACACCCTTTAATATCAGCGCCTTCAGCGAAGTGGCGCGTAACCGAACTTTCCTCTTCTTCTGCGGGAGCTTTGCTCTCGGCTTTGGTACTCTTTTTAGCTATATCTCCAGCGCCTCCATCATTATCCAGCAGATCATGGGATATTCCCCTAAGATCTTCGCCTTGGTTTTTGCCATAAATTCCCTTGGCCTTATGTCAGGTGGCTTCATCAACACTAAATTGCTTGATCGCTATCCTCCGAGCTCAATTCTGCGAGGCGCCCTCGTGGTTGTGCTCCTCGCTGTGGGGGTTCTCAGCACTGCAGGATTGGTTAGGGCTCATCATTTTGTGCTTTTTGCAGCGCTGTTTTTCGCTATCGCTCCACTTTCGGTGGTGATGGGTAATGCCACGACCATCGCCCTCGGTGCGGTGCGTGCTCGAGCTGGTTCAGCCAGTGCGCTTTTAGGGTGCGGGCAATTTCTTATGGCAGGGCTTGTCTCCGCCATTGCGCCCCTTGGGAGCTATCCACCCGCTATGATGGTGGCGTCTATGGCGGTGTGTGCAACGGGAGCGTTGTGCCTATCTAGTTTGGGACGTCGCTCAATCAGCGCGTAATACCTACGTGCACATTAATCATGCTTATTCTTGTTTGCTACTGAAGAGCTGAACTCAAGCGCATAATATTATCAATATAGCGCCTGCCTAGAGACCGAGTATTCCATTCGTCCAGGGTCAGGGGTATAGATGCATCTCGGTACTGTACGGCGATCTCGTGGAGATCCTCGATCATATCGCCGTGAGTGAGCATTACTGAGATCTCGTAGTTAAGGCCAAAACTGCGCATATCCATATTTGAGGAGCCGAATACCCCCAAGGAATTCTCGGATAATGGGTCAGCTAGGAGAAATTTACTGTGCAGCACAAAGGGCGCTGGATATTGGTAAATATTGACTCCCGCCTCCAATAAAGCCTGGTAATAGGAGGATTGAGCGTGCGCCACCATAAATTGATCCCCTTTTTCACTAACCAAGAGATCGACGGTGACCCCGCGGTAGCATGCTGATGTGACCGCTTCGAGGAGGGATTCGTCGGGAATGAAATAGGGGGAGCACATAACAATGTGGTCCACTGCTTGGTGGATAATCGAGTTGAACATCCGCAGATTAGGTTCGGTTTCATAACCTGGGCCGGAGGGCACTAACTGCATAATATTGACGTGATCCGCGCCGGGGGTTGGAGCGGGGTTCTCGGGCAGTTCTAATAATTCTTCAGTTTCAAGATACCAATCCACCGCGAAGATATGGTTGATATCAGTAACGATGGGCCCACCCATTTCCACCATGATATCTACCCATTCGCGCCCGTCACGGCGATTCTTGCGCAATAAATAGTGCGGTGCAATAAGGTTTTGCGACCCTAAGAAGGCGCGGTGACCATCAACGATGAGAATTTTGCGGTGATTGCGTAGATCGGGGCGCCGGAATCGCCACCGCCACGGGCGCAGCGGCAACATGACATGCCATCTCACGCCTATAGCGTCGAGGCGTTTGCCTAAAGAGAAATAACCTGGATATTTCCACGACCCCACGTGGTCAAAGAGGAGTCGGACGGTAACCCCGCGCTCGACTGCGCGCCTGAGTGCCTGGAAAAACGCATCAGTTTCCTCGTCCCAGGCGACAATATAGATTTCTACGTGCACACTTTCGCGCGCATTATCGACCGCTTTGGTCATGCGTTTCAAACTGTCGTGGAAAGAAGAGTGCACCCCATAATTGATCCCTGTCGCCAAGGGCATGGAGGTGAGATGCTTATTCAGGCTAACTATAGATGCCAATTCGGGGATCAAGGTGGGAACAGTACTGATGTGTTTTCGCTGTGAGAAGCGTTTATTTGCCTCTTCGAGTACGGCGTGGCGTCGCCTATTGATATAGGGTGAGCCCATTAAGAGAAAGAGCGGCAACCCGATATAGGGCAGCACAAGAATTGCAAGCAACCATGCAGTCGAGGATGAGGGGCGCCGACCCTCGGGTACGAAACCAATGGCGATAATTTTGATCGAATAATCAATAATGAGCAGGATGGTCTGCCACGATCCGAGGTCTAGATTCACCGATAATCAACTACCACCGGGGTATGATCAGAAGCCCCCTTGCCACGCCGTTCGTCTAAGTCAATAAAGCTATCGCCAATAGTTAAATCTCGGCTGAGCTGGAAATCAATGAGCAAACCCTCGTTGCGTTCAAATCGGAAGTCTTTGTAATCAAAATTCGAATAACCCGTTTGGGGCGAGGCTATCTCGAGACCGGCGTCGATTAGCGCAAAGAAGGCTTGTCGTTCGGGTTCCGTAATATGGGTCTTACCAGCAAAAGCAGCAACGGACCAAACATTCTCATCGCGGGGGATCACATTAAAATCGCCACCCAAAATAAGCGGTCCCGAGGTAGTGTCGACATAGTTGCGTAACCCAAAAAGCCATCGCAGTTTGTAGTCATAGTGGGCATCGGCGATGCTTCGACCGTGAGGTGTATAGAGACTCCACACCTCAACTCCTTGGCAGGTGGCGCCAATAGCGCGTGCTTCAACCTCTTGAGCTGCAAGGGGGTCTTTGGCAAAGCCGGGCTGATGAGGGAAATGATATTGGATATCATCCAAACCGACCCGTGAGAGAATGGCTACCCCATTCCATTGGCCAAAACCACAGTGGGCGATTTCATAGTCGGGGAAAGCATCATAGGGGAATTGCTCGTCCGTGCACTTCGTTTCCTGCAGCAGGCAGATATCAATATCGTGACGGTCTAGGAACTGGCGTGCCCGCTCGGTCCGAGTACGCACCGAATTTATATTCCAATTAGCAACTCGCATAACCAAGAGTTTAACCCTTCTACGAGGGATATGCGCTGCTAGCCCAAAACTCCCACCCGCGACCGGTGATGCTCATAAAAACCCAGGGATTCGAAGACCGATAGCAGGGCTTCGTAACCTGGGTGCATATAATAATAGGCCGTATGCGCCTGCACGCTCGAGCCCCACGATATGATAGCTGCTATCGCCGCGTCCACCTGGCTTTTAGCTAGGTCGTGTGGCGCTACTTCGGGGAGGAAAATACCCAAATAACCATGGACGACCACCCCAGTGGCACAAAGATCTAGTTCACTGTCCGCCGTTTCGATCCTCACGGTGTGCCGAATAGGCGCAGACTCCTCGGGTGCTGCGCGATCCGCGTTGAGCGGGTGCAGCGATTGTACTAAGGCGATAATCTCTGGTCCGACATCTTTTACCATGCGCTCGGCGGGCCTGCCTATCCGTTCTGGTAGCCACACGCGAGGCGGCACCCCGTGGTGTTGGGAGAAGGCCTGGATGTCCGCCACGGGGACCTCGCCAAAAGCTGCTGACGGGCCAAGGGGGATGGCCGATTCGAAGGCTAAGCCGTGGTGGCTCCCCGCGCGCATGAGCCATTGTCTGTTGGTAGACCAGGTGTGATATTCGCAAGCAACGCTGTGTGCATAAGCTGACTCCAGAGCGCGGATATCTGCATTTCTTACGGTACGTGGGGATAACTTCTTGATAATATGCACTTCCTCCCACGGCACTGTGATGACCGGTTTGGAGGAAATATAACCGCCAACCTTTTGGGGGCGCACCGTGATTGAGTGCCCCTGGTTGATCTCGACGACATGGCCAATGATATCGGTATGCGCTTTTTGAGCCTCTAACTCCGAAGACCCGGCCACAGCACGACGCAAGACGATGCGTTCGCCTACCGCAGGGGAGTCGGACCTAAAGATAAAAGACATTAGTTCTCGTCACATTCCTCGTCGAGATCATCGTGTCCAAAGGGATCGACATCTTCGCCAGGCATCCATGTGGAGCCGGGAGCACCCCAACCCTCAGCCTTAATAGCTTTTTTAGCGGCACGCTTCCAACGCCCGACGAGTACATCGGCGTAGACGAAGCCATCGAGGTGGCCCACTTCGTGTTGGAAACACCGCGCTAGGAAACCAGTGGCCTCCATACTGACCTCTTCGCCCTGTTCGTTAAGACCAGTGACTTTTGCCCATGAGGCGCGGCCAGTAGGAAAGCCCAGACCCGGCAGCGACAGGCATCCCTCATCATCCGACCCATCAGTTTCTGGCATGCCGAGAGGAATATCGGAGGTTTCCAGCACAGGATTGATAAAGCACCCACGGTGGTAGACACCTTGGTCATCGGGGCAGTCGAATACGAAGATGCGTTTATTCACACCGATCTGGTTCGCTGCTAGGCCTACTCCTCGTGCAACCGCCATGGTTTCATACATATCGGCGATTAATTCCTGCAGTTCAGAGACGGGTTCGGTAACAGTTTCCGTGGGAGCGTGCAGGACGGGGGTACCATATATAACGATAGGTCGAACAGTCATGCAATACAGTGTATTACATGGATGAGGCACGTAATCTACTTGCTTTCGAGCAACAAGCACCGCGGAGTCTTGGGGCCAAAGAAGAAGCGATTAGAAAGCAATTGGGAATGAGCCCGATTAGGTATTATCAACTTTTGAATAAAATTATTGATCAGCCAGCCATGATGCAAGAATATCCACTCCTGACTGCGCGCCTGCGCAGGTTAAGGGATACTAGGGATGAAGAGAGATTCAAGCGTTCAGGTACAACGAGTTAGGATATGAATGTGATGGACAAAGAGACCAGTCAGACGCTTCCCCTGCGCGGAATGGCCATGATTTTGATTGCAGTGGCACTTCTCCTCGCATCGTGGGGAGTATTCCAGCTCAATCGCTCGGATTCTTTAGATAACTGGGCAGCTCCATACCCCGTCGCGGACACCGATAAGACTGCCGGGAAACCCGTAGCCCGAAAGGAAACAACCACCCCTGCTTCAGTAAAAAAGACTGACACGTCTTACAAGGAGAAGTCTGAGGCAACCCCAGCCCCGGTTCCTTGGGCTGAAAATATAGGAGAGGCTGCACCAGCAACCCCAGCCCCGGCCACCCCACGGGGTGGGACTGCTGGAGCCGTGGACCCCGGAACCCCAGCTACTCCTCCAGCAGCACCGGCGCCCGCAGCTCCTGCACCGGCGCCCGCTCCAGCCGCGCCAGTAAATGTGTTGAATAACTCTCTCATACCAGGGTTGGCGGGCCGTGTGGAAATACGAGTCAATGACGTTGGATTCAAAGTTGGTGAAGTGGGAAATCTTCCCGAGAGCCAGCTCGTAGCCCCGCAGAATACGGTTTACTACACCGACAATGAGGCCGGAGCCCGCGAGCTTGCTCAAAAGCTGGGTGCTAACGCGGCACCTGCTCCCGCTGATCTACCTCAAGAATACAAGGATCCTGGTTCGCTCACTGTGGTCCTGACTCAGGAAATACGCTAGGTATATGCAGCAACGTTTCAATGCCTCGGCGCACCCCACTCTCGGGGTCGAATGGGAGCTTGCTCTCATGGATCCACAGACCTACCAGCTGGTGCCTATAGCTGAAGAAATCGCCGAGCAGGCTCGTGAGCGCTGTACCGACGTTCGTTTCGAGCTGGAATACCTCCAAAATACGGTCGAGATTGTCACGCCCGTTTGCCAAACCGTTGGTGAGGCCGTGAACTATCTGGATGTAGGTCTGCGTGCGGTGCGTGAAGCCGCTACCGAGCGGGGGCTCGAATTGTGGGCTGCTGGCTCACACCCCATCGCTCACTATTTAGATCAGGAAGTAAGTACCAAGGGCCGTTACGGCGAGATGGTGGAATACACCCAATTCTGGGGCAAACAGATGCTTATCTGGGGTCTCCACGTACATGTGGGAATATCCGATAAGGAGCGCGTGTGGCCCATTATTAACGCGCTCATGACTAAGTACTCTCATCTTTTGGCGCTTACTGCATCGAGTCCAGGGTGGGAAGGCTGCGATACTGGTTATGCGTCCAATCGCACCATGTTATATCAGCAACTACCAACTGCAGGTCTGCCCTATCAGTTTGCTAACTGGTCGGAATGGGAACTGTTTATGAACGACCAAGAGCGGGCTGGGGTAACTGAATTAACCGGTACCATGCATCTTGATATCCGTCCCTCGGGTAAATGGGGGACCATTGAGATTCGGGCGTGCGATGCCCCTACTAATTTCCCTGAGTTGGCTGCAACCGTGGCTTTAGCGCACTGCCTCGTCGTGCACTTCGACCGCATGATTGAGCGCGGCGAGACCTTACCTTCTCTGAAGTCGTGGCAGGTGGCAGACAATAAATGGCGTGCTGCGCGTTTCGGCTTAGAGGCCGAGTTGATCGTTGATGAAGACGCCTCAGTACGCCCAGTGACCGAGGAATTAGAAGCCCTAGTGACGGAGCTGTTACCACTGGCTCGTGAGTTACAGTGTGACCAAGAGCTGCTAGGGATCCGCACGATCATAGCGACGGGAGCTTCTTATCAACGCCAACGAAAGCTCTACCAACGCACCGGTTCCTGGGATGCGGCGATGGATATGGTCGTAGCCGAATTACACCAACCGCACCAATCACCAAAACCGGTCTAAATGTTTCTCCTCCTGCACGATCCACGTGAGCGACCAGATATTTTTACTGATCTGGTACAAAAGCTGCACCCTATCAAAATCGCTCCCATTAGCCCTGGCCCCCTACGCGAACAAGCCCGCGCGGTCGAGCGTTTCTTGGATAAACACGAAGTGCGCGGAGAGATCCATATAGTAGCCCGCGGCTTGAGCGGATTTTTAGCTCAGCTTTTGAAGGAGCGCTCCCCGGAGCGCTTCCGGGAGTTATATATCTATCATTACCCGTCTCAGCTCTTAAAACTGCCGAGGTTTATATTCCGCGACAAGGCTGTGATTCCTACCCAAATTGCTTTCCACCAGGTCAACGATGACGCTGAGTTGCTCGCGCTGCTAAGTTCGAACTCCTAAGAGCAAACGAAAGAGGCCTTGAAGAGAGTGGCTCTTCAAGGCCTTTATCCTAATTCTTCCCGTAGCTTAGGAGGAAACTTGCTTCGGCGATCGCAATATCGCGAATTTCATTGGGATCGACTGATTCATTGGGGGAGTGGATGGTGCACAGCGGCTCTTCTACACCGAAGAGTGTGAGCTCGGCATGGGGGTTAATCTCCATGAGTTCCGTACATAGCGGAATGGAGCCACCCGAGCCGATATAGCTGACTTTCCGATCTCCGTAGGCGCCAGAGAGAGCTTGGCTGAATTCCTTAACTGCGGGCCCGTCGACCGACGCGGAGAACGGCTGGTTGATATCACTGATTTCCACGTCAAGGTGGACTCCCCACGGAGCGTGCGCGCGGGCATGAGCAGCTACGGCTTCGGCCACGTCGTGAGCGTCGAGTCCCGGGGGCACACGAAGATTCAGGCGCGCGGCGGCAGTAGCAGGTACAGCATTAACGGCCTCAGCTACCTCCGTGGAGCTGAATCCGGTCACTGAAATTGCAGGGCGCGCCCACACCATATCGGCTGGGTTGTCGTCCTCGGTGCCCATGACCTCAAGGCCCTCAAGGAGGCCCGCATCGGAGCGGAAAGTATCTTTATCATAGCTAGCGCCTGACCATGTGGCGGTACAGTCCACACCATCAATCGTGGTGCGCCCAAACTCATCGCGGAAGGAATCAATAATTCTGATCAATGCAGCGGTGGCATCTGGGGCGGCACCGCCGAAAGAGCCGGAGTGGACGGGAGTTTTCAGAGTATCCACCCGTAGATCGATCTGGCCACCGCCGCGAAGTGAGGTAGTCAATGTCGGTTCACCAACGCTGGCATTACCTGAATCGGCAATGAGGATCACGTCGGAAGTGACGAGGTCGGGGCGTTCGCTTAAGAGAGCTGAAAGCTCAGCACCACCTTGCTCCTCTGACCCTTCAAGCAAAACGATCAGACCCGCGTTGGTCCCACCGAATTCCCGGACGGCGCGTAGCGCGGCCAAATGCATGGCTATATTGCCTTTGCAGTCCGCGGCGCCGCGAGCATACCAGCGGCCATCCCGGTCGGTGAGGGAGAAAGGATCCGAGTCCCAGTGTTCCCGATTACCGGCTGGGACAATATCGTAGTGGCTGTAGAGCAGCACGGTAGGCGCACCATCGTGCGCCTCCTTGGTGCCAATAAATATGGGGGAGTGCGTTTCCTCTTTATAGGCGGTGACTTCCAAGCCGAGGGATTCCAATTGTTCGCGCACCCATTGGCCGGCGTGGGCGTGATCGGCAGCTAGATCGGTGATGCCGTGGACGGAATTGAAAGAGGTGAGGGCTTTGAGGTCAGCCCAGATGAGTTCGCGTTGACCTTCAATATAGGTGCGAACGCGTGCAATGGTGGATTTTTCTATCATGGGGGTCATTCTAGTCACTCGCCGGATGAAAGGTACGTACCTTCCATCCGGCGCTTATCCGTGTAGGAGTATAGATATGAGTCGATTGGACTTAACTTGGACTTCGCTGCGAGCGAATTTTCTTGCACTCGTGGTAGTTTGACTGCTAGAACGTAATTAGCACTTAGCTACCACGAGTGCTAGATAAAGGTTCGAAAAACGTAAGCGTTTCTAAGGAGAACAAGCACTATGGCAAAGATTATTGCCTTCAATGAAGAAGCCCGTCGCGGCCTTGAAAAGGGTCTCAATACCCTCGCTGATGCTGTCAAGGTTACCTTGGGGCCCAAGGGCCGCAATGTCGTGCTCGAGAAGAGCTGGGGTGCCCCTACCATCACCAACGATGGTGTCTCCATTGCTCGTGAGATCGAGCTCGAAGATCCCTATGAGAAAATCGGCGCTGAGCTCGTTAAAGAAGTAGCTAAGAAGACTGACGACGTCGCTGGCGACGGCACCACCACTGCCACCGTGCTGGCCCAGGCCCTGGTGCGCGAAGGTCTGCGCAATGTTGCAGCTGGATCCAACCCCATGGGTATTAAGCGCGGCATCGAGAAGGCCGTCGATGCGGTGACCAAGAAACTGTTGGAGAACGCCAAGGAAGTAGAGACCGAAGAGCAGATCGCTGCTACCGCTGGTATCTCCGCTGCTGATCCTGCAATTGGTGCCCAGATCGCTAAGGCAATGTACGCAGTGGGCGGCGGCAAGCTCAACAAAGAATCGGTTATCACTGTTGAAGAGTCCAATACCTTCGGTGTGGACCTAGAAGTAACCGAGGGTATGCGCTTTGATAAGGGCTATATCTCCGGATATTTTGCTACTGATATGGAGCGCTTGGAAGCAGTATTGGAGGACCCATATATCTTGTTGGTATCTGGCAAGATCTCCAATATTAAGGATCTTCTCCCCTTGCTGGAAAAGGTTATGGGCGCCAGCAAGCCACTGCTGATCATTGCAGAGGACGTCGAGGGTGAGGCTCTCCAGACCCTCGTGGTCAATAAGATTCGCGGTACCTTCAAGTCGGTAGCCGTCAAGGCCCCCGGCTTCGGCGATCGCAGGAAGGCCAACCTGCAAGATATGGCTATTCTCACCGGTGGTCAGGTTATCGCTGAAGAGGTGGGTCTGTCCCTCGAAACCGCTGATCTGCCGCTGTTGGGTCGCGCACGCAAGGTGGTAGTTACCAAGGACGAGACCACCATTATTGAGGGCGCTGGTTCTGCGGAGCAGATCGAAGGCCGGGTCAACCAAATCCGCGCTGAGATTGAGAACTCCGACTCCGAATATGATCGTGAGAAGCTGCAGGAGCGTTTGGCTAAGCTCGCTGGTGGCGTGGCTGTTATTAAGGTTGGCGCTGCTACCGAGGTTGAGCTGAAGGAGCGCAAGCACCGCATTGAGGATGCCGTTCGCAATGCGAAGGCAGCCGTCGAAGAAGGTATCGTTGCCGGTGGCGGCGTAGCCTTGCTGCAGGCAGCGCATGTTCTCGATGCTGATATGGGCCTCGAGGGCGATGAAGCTACAGGTGTGAAGATTGTGCGTGAGGCGCTTTCTTCTCCGCTCAAGCAAATCGCCCACAATGCCGGCTTAGAGCCAGGTGTGGTGGCTGATAAGGTTGCTGGTCTACCTTCCGGTCAGGGTCTGAACGCTGCTACCGGTGAATACGTTGACCTCATGGAAGCCGGTATTAACGATCCGGTAAAGGTAACCCGTTCCGCACTGCAGAATGCTGCTTCTATCGCAGCACTCTTCCTCACCACTGAGGCTGTGGTGGCGGATAAGCCTGAGCCTGCTGGTGCGCCTGCAATGCCAGGTGCCGATGAGATGGGTGGCATGGGCTTCTAAGTTCTAGAAAGCTCTTTTGACGCCGTAGGGGTTGACTCTACGGCGTCTTTTTGTGCTGTCAAACCCCAAGGAATGCACTCGTGTAGTGCTCTTAGATTTCGCATCTCTTGCAGTTAAGGGTAAGGCAGGTGCTAGACGCCGGCAATTTCCCCCTATTGTCCCAGCAATCTGCTCATATTCTCGGCGACGTGATGGAGCTAGTGTGGAACGTCTAGCTGGGATATTGCACCCCCGCTAAGGGGTATTGGAGAATAATATTCATACTAATTTTTCGCGGTGAGCCACAGTGTGGAGCGTTATCGTGGCCAGCATCTTCTGCGTTACGGTTGGGGGAGTAAATCTTTATAATCATTGCGTGAGTAAACCTTATAAACCCAGTTGAGACCCAATATGTTCGGGTCGATAAAGTTTTAGCCCAATCGGTGAGACGTAGGTGAACCTACCGAGATCTTTGCAGGCTGGATAAACTTTATGACCAACTTGATTTGTAGATTGCTCATCCTGTGGCACAATAGTTTCAGAGACACCGCTTCATCAGGGGTGTACGACATATCCGCTTCACAAACTGACTCACGGTCAGTTTCAACACAAGGAGATTTTCATGGATGTTTCTATGATCGTCGATCAGTTCAACAACTTCAAGAAGTTCGTCGAAGCCCTCGGTAACCTCTTCAAGGATTTCCCAGGCTTCCTCAAGAGCCTCGGTTCTTTCTTCTACAACATCGAGAGCCTCGCTGGTGAGACCAAGGGCTACTTCGAGGTTCCTACCAAGGCTGCTGCTGAATAGTAGCTAGGCATCCTGCCTCATAAATAAATCTTTCACCTCTCAAAATTTCAGGAGAATTAAATGAACAAGAGCGAAGCATCAGTAAAGGCATACGAAGGTTTCACCGAGGCCATCACGCAGTGGACCGGCCTTTCCAACGAAGGCCTCATCGGTGGCCTCATCGACATCTTCTTGGCTCTCGCTAAGCACCTCGGTCGCGTTAGCGATCTGCTCAGCTTCCTCAAGTAAGCTGAAAGGGCTGACTTATAGAGCAGCTAATATCTTTAAATAAAAGAAGTCCGCATTCGTGAGAATGCGGACTTCTTTTATGCGTATATTATCGATTATCAGGCTAGTAATCATGGGCAATATTTGAGCGTGCGGGGTATGCTTTGTATATGGCTGATAACGATAATGACCTGCCCGTCATCGACCTCGCTGCCACCGAGGGTTATATCGTTGACGATACCGATGAGGATGATCCGGTCCTCCTAGCACCGGATGGAACACCCGTTGATACGTGGCGTCAAGGTTATCCCTATTCCGAGCGTCTTACCCGCGAAGAATACGAACATGAAAAGCGCCAATTACAGATTGAGCTCCTCAAATGGCAGAACTGGACCAAGGATACGGGTCAGCGCCATATCATTCTTTTTGAGGGGCGGGATGCCGCCGGCAAGGGTGGAACCATTAAGCGCTTTAACGAGCATCTCAATCCCCGTGGTGCACGCACGGTGGCCCTAGAGAAGCCATCCCCGAGGGAATCGACCTCCTGGTATTTCCAACGGTATATTGAGCACTTTCCTAGTGCCGGCGAGATCGTCTTTTTTGACCGTTCGTGGTACAACCGCTCGGGAGTAGAACGCGTCATGGGGTTTTGTACCGAGTCGCAGCACGCAGAATTTCTGCGCGAAGTTCCAATGCTGGAAAATATGATTCTCGGCTCTGGCATATCACTAACGAAGTTTTGGTTCTCCGTATCACAAAAAGAGCAGCGCACGCGCTTCGCTATTCGCCAAGTTGACCCCGTGCGTCAATGGAAGCTCTCGCCTATGGATCTCGCTTCCTTAGATCGCTGGGACGACTATACCCAAGCGAAGGAAGAGCAGTTTAGGTATACCGACACCGATGAGTCCCCATGGATTACTATTCGCTCGAATGACAAGAAGCGGGCTCGCTTAAACGCCATGCGTTATATCTTGAGCAAATTTGAATATACCAACAAGGATTATGACGTGGTTGGTGAACCAGACCCCCTGATCGTTATGCGGGGGCGAGATCGCATTGGCGACTAATGAAGACTGTTCTCATCCAGAGTGCTCTGTGCGTCGCTGAGCTCAGCATCAATGATGGCGTGGGCCAGGCGCCGCAAGTGCTTTAACTGCTTATGTGTGGACTCATACAAAGCGGTGTGTTCGGCCTGACTAACAATGGTGGCCAATTCTTCTTGGGCTTTACGACCTTTTTTCGTCGCCCTAACAATTTGGCGGCGGCGATCCTTTGCGTCTCGTTCTCTTTTGACCCACTTCTTCTTTTCCAGGGCATCGATGAGACGAACCATATCGGAAGCATCTACTGCTAGTAACTCACACAGCGCGGTCTGACTGGTGGCATTGGTGTTCATCAAACACGAAAGGACCCAAAACTCGCGTAGGCTTACTTCTTTGTCCACGAGGCCGGCTTCGATGATATCGCGAGTGCGTCGACGCAGTCGTTCCAGCTGGAACGAGGGTGACTCGAGCAGCGCGGTGGGGATTTCGAATGTGGGCATGACACCTATCATACTGTGAGCATGCTGGGAGTGTTGCTATTTTTTAGCCTAATACTATATGTGGATACTATTGACCGGTCAGTGGACGAAAAAAGCCCCAGATAAAACTATGTTTTATCTGGGGCTTAACTTTTTAAATTAGAACATATGCTGCATGGTGGCAGCAGAGGTGGCCATCGTATTGTGAATGCTTGGAGCCGAACCCTCGTCATCAGAGTGCGAGGATACAAATGGAAGGCCGGATATCAAGTTTGCGAGGAATCCGTTGCCGTTGCTCATGATTTTTTAACTCATTCCTTCGAGTATTAAGAGTAGTTTTTGTTTTCCCGGCCGCAGCCTTTCTGCTGCCGTTAAGACCTATAGTGCACCTTCTGTGGAGGGAAAGCAAGGGCAAAACAAAACTAATCGGAAGGGGTGCCATTGAGCGTGTGCGGCTAGGGCACAAGAACGGAATAAATTCCACTCTTGCATAATTTTTCAGCTAAAACACCTGTTGGTATCTAATAGTATGAAGAAATATGGGTTACTGACTACTTGATTAGTGTGATAATAGTCAAAGGATAGGCCAGTGTGATTTTCATAACAGCGTTGAGACTTGGGCGTTGATATGCCCGATATATGTCCGAATGTCTGTTTTTCCAACAAAAAACCTGAGCCACGCGGGGCTCAGGTCCTAGTAGGTTACTGTAGCGAAGATTAAGATGCGGTATCCAGTCCGGCGGCAAGCCATGCGTCTGTGCCACCAGCGATATTGATAACATCGAATCTTTGTGCTTCTAAGAATGCACCCACCCGAGCGGACCGTCCGCCGGCCTTGCAGATCACATAAACCTCACTTGTTTTATCGATCTCCTCACATCGCTCCTTAATCGCAGACATAGGAATATTCACCGCGCCTCGGGCGCGGACTTCCGCAAATTCATCGGCCTCGCGGACGTCGATAAGCTGGCAGTTCTGAGGGACTTCCCTCACGGTAATTTCACGCATAATTTGATGCTACCTCCTCTACCAAGCACGAGGGGCCCTATCCCTTCGGAGTCGAAGAGATAAGGCCCCTTAGTGCAAGCCTTATGAGGTGAGATTATTTGAAGCGCTCGATAGCTTCGTGATGGATTTTCTCGGCCTCAGCTTTATTGCCCCAACCAGAACCAGTGACGTCTTTATTAGGCTCCAGATCCTTATAGTGCACAAAGAAGTGCTCGATCTCATCCTTCAGCGAGGTGCTCACATCGTCAATATCTTGAATGTGGGCCCAGCGGGGATCATCGATTACGCACAGCAACTTGTCGTCGCCACCAGCTTCGTCGGTCATCTTAAATACGCCTACGGGGCGGGCAGTAACGATAACGCCAGGGAATACCGGCTCAGGGAGGATTACTAGGGCGTCAAGAGGATCGCCGTCCTCGCCCAGCGTGTGGTCAATAAAGCCATAATCTAGTGGGTAGGCCATAGGGGTAAATAGATAGCGGTCGAGGTAGACCTTGCCGGTCTCGTGGTCGACTTCGTATTTATTACGCGATCCCTTAGGAATCTCGATGGTTACTTCCACGCTCATAGAGTTCTCCACTCCTTATGTAAAGACCTTAGTCTCAACGAATATGACAACGACCGATATTCTACCCCACGCCTGAGCATCAGGGTGGCAGGCGACGGTTCAGTGAGCACAACAAATCTACCCGATGTCACAGCCAGTGGACTATATTTGAGAACAAATGAAAAAAGCACAATGGTGGATCGCAACAACAACAGCAACCGTGGTAGTGGGAGCAACCGCTGGTACGGCAGTCATCGTCAACGAGCGCAATAAGCTTTACTATGACGCCCCCACGCACGCCAATCCTTTAGAAAACCCTAAAGTTATCCCCATCTCAGCCCTAAGTGACTCCACATACGACCCAGCGAAGCTGCGCCTTGTAGATAGATTCCTCAACGATCCTCGCTTGGGTACAGCCAGTTTCAAGGTGCGTAATACAGCAACAGGTGATGTAGTTGTGGATAAAAACGCTGCTTTGGCTCTCAAACCTGCGTCCACCGCTAAGATGCTCACCGCGGCGGCAGCTCTTATCGCACTCGGACCGGAGAAAACAATCAGCACCTCCGTAGTAGCCCAAGACCAACATACCGCGGTCATCAAAGGAGCGGGTGATGTTAGTTTAAGGGCTGCAGACTTGGATGAGATGGCCCAAGCGATTACCTCACACTTGCCTGAGGTGCGGGCCATCTTGGTGGATAATTCCGCCTTTAGAGCACCAGAATTCATGCCAGGCTGGGATCCAAGGGATATTGATGGCGGATTTGTAGCCCCCATCCAATCGGTCATGATCAATGAAGGGCGATTAGGGGCAGAAAGTGGCTACGTACCGAGGAGTCACACCCCTGCGCTCGACGTAGCCCAAGAAGTGGCCGCCCGGGTAGGGGTGGACACCTTTGGCCTAACCACGCTAACAAACGTCGACACTCTGCCGGAGATTTTCCGCCACGAGTCCGCGCCCCTAGAGCAACGTCTCGAGAGAATGATGGAGGATTCGGATAATGTCATGGCTGAAGCCATTGCCCGAGAAATCGATCCTGTAAGGCCAGTGGAAAAGACCCAAGAGGTCCTCGCGCCTTATTTCAATCTGGACGGTATAAGGCTCGTAGACAATTCGGGGCTATCGGTGGATAACCGCATTCCGAGTGCGCTGCTTGAGGATATCGTCTTCCGTGCCGCCACGGATTTGGAACAATTACGGCCCCTACTATCTACCCTCCCCGTCGCCGGTGGGACCGGCACCCTCGCGACGCGCTATGAGAATTTAGCTGGGCGGGGATGGGTACGTGCTAAAACAGGTACGCTCGATCACGTTGCCTCCCTGGCGGGGATCGTTCAGGGTGCATCAAATAACGTGTACTCTTTCGCCATTATTGGCAATGATATCGACGTATTAGAAGGACGCCTCGCCATGGATGAGCTGTTGAGCGATCTGCGGGCGCAAGGATAGCCCAGATTGTGTCTACGCCCTTTTGGCCTGATAAGAGTCCCCATTTTCTGCTCTGCCGCAAAGCGGTGCGCCCCTTTAAAGATCTCAAGCCCGTCATCGGATTATCGGGTGGTGCAGATAGTCTGGCACTAGTAGCTGCGGCGGCAGCGGAGGGAGTAGCAGCAAGAGCCATCTGCATCGATCACGGTCTGCAGCTCAATTCCGATACTCAAGCTGCCCGCGCCGCCACCCAAGCTGAAGCCCTGGGCATCCCCGCGGAGGTGCGCCGTGTCGTTGTTGCACCCGGAAATATTGAAGCCCAAGCCCGAGCCGCGCGTTATCAGGCTCTAAGAGAATACGGCACCGAAATTTGGGTGGCCCACACCGCCAACGACCAAGCCGAAACTCTGCTGATGGCACTGATTCGTGGACATGCCTCCGGAATGCTCCCTGACGGAGAGGTACGCCGGCCCTTCCTAAGCCTGCGTCGAGAAGAAACCGAAGGGGCCTGTCGCGAACTGGGGTTGGAGTATTGGGAAGACCCGATGAACCACGACTCAACATTATTACGTACCCGGTTGCGCTATCAGCTGCTGCCGCTATTTAAAGATCTTGCAGGCGATCGAGTGATTGACAATCTCGCTCACGCTGCACACCACGTGGCTGTGAACCACGAGTTTATTCGTCAGCAGGCGGTTGTGACCACAGATATTTCCACGCTGCAAAATTTGGCTACCCCAGTGCGCCTCGCTAGCATTCGGGGCTTGGTTTATGAATATGGAGGCACCGTCAATGCCACAACTGTGGAGGCTATAAACGCCCTCATCATGCGCTGGCATGGTCAAGGGGCGGTTGCGTGCGGTGCAATCCAGATTCGCCGGCGCGGCGCTGATCTGATTATCGAGCACGTATAAAAGAATGGAATACTCACGCTAAACGTGGCACACTTTGTAAAGGTAGTATCGCCCTTTATTTGCAGAATGTAGGAAAGTGTCTATGCAACTGATCAAGGACTTTAACGTCCCAGCTCACCGCTATGGTGCCGATGTCGAAGCGGTGTTAATCAGCGAAGAACAGCTGAAAACTCGAATCCAAGAGATGGCCGATAAAGTCTCAGAGCACTACCGAGATAGTGACCAAGATATCGTCCTGATTTGCGTGCTCAAAGGTGCCGTTTTTTTCCTTACCGACTTCGCTCGGGCGCTCTCAATTCCCGCTCAGTGTGAATTTATGGCGGTGTCCTCTTATGGAAATTCCACCACATCCTCCGGAGTGGTGCGCATCTTAAAAGATCTAGACCGCAATATAGAAGGCCGCGATGTAGTGATCGTCGAGGACATCATTGACTCCGGGCTGACCCTTAAATGGCTGCTGCGCAATCTGAATAATCGCAAGCCTAAATCCCTCGAAGTAGTCACCCTGCTGCGCAAGCCCGAAGCTGTGAAGGTCGATATTTCGCTTTTCGACGTTGGCTTCGATATACCCAATGAGTTTGTTATCGGATACGGCCTCGATTTTGCTGAGCGCTATCGAGATCTACCCTATGTGGGCACCTTGCAGCCTCGACTATTCCCCGATAACGGTGGCGATCAGTCCTAAAACTTCCCTGTCAAAAGGGCATACTGGGTACCCACGCCTGTTAAACGTTCCCAAAGGGAATTTCGCTCAGGGGAGCGATCTCACTTCCAGCTAACTCAAGTGCTTGTGAGTACTCGCGGGTGCCTGTGAAGTGTCTGGAACTATTAGGCTACTTTTTAACGTTATACCTATTGATAGACGGGCATCTGCTATCTCCCAGACGATAGCGAGCAAGAATTTTTTCTAAGGACCGCACACCACAAGAAAGGGATCGGTTTTTCACCACTTCCCATCAGCTCACAGCACCTGGCTCATGGCTGAGTGATCAACCGATGCATCTATGAACACCAAGAAATTCCTCCGCTTTGGATCTCTCGCCGCAGTGGCATTGATCATGCTGTATCTTCTGACCCTATTTGGCTCCAGTACCCAAGGTTTCCAAAAAGTGGAGACCTCAGTGGCATTGGCACAGCTTACTGAGAAGAATGTCAAAGAGGTCACTATCGATGATCGCGAACAGCGCCTACGCCTCGAGTTAGTTGAGCCCATTGAATATGAGGGCAAAAAAGACGTTACCAAGATCCTGACGCAGTACCCTGCGCGTACCAGCCCCGAGATCTTTAAGGCGGTGGATCAAAGTGGTGCTGAGAAATTCACCACCAATGTCACTCAAGACAGCATTCTCCTGCAAATGTTGGGCTATATCCTACCGATGGTGATCGTCTTCGGCCTCATCATCTGGATGATGGGCCGGATGCAAGGCGGCGGGGGCTTATTTGGGATCGGCAACTCTAAGGCCAAAGAGCTCACTAAGGATATGCCAACCAATACCTTCGATGATGTGGCAGGCGCCGAAGAAGCCGTGGATGAACTGCAAGAAATCAAGGATTTTCTGCAAGACCCCTCGATCTACGAGCAAGTGGGCGCAAAGATTCCGCGCGGAGTCTTGCTCTACGGCCCACCGGGCACTGGTAAAACCCTCTTAGCGCGCGCTGTCGCTGGCGAAGCTGGCGTACCCTTCTACTCCATCTCAGGCTCCGATTTTGTTGAGATGTTCGTGGGTGTTGGTGCCTCAAGGGTACGGGACCTGTTCAAACAAGCACGGGAAAATTCCCCCTGTATTATCTTTGTCGATGAGATTGACGCCGTAGGCCGCCAGCGTGGTTCTGGCATGGGAGGGGGCCACGATGAACGAGAACAAACACTCAACCAACTGCTCGTAGAAATGGATGGTTTCGGGGACCGCGAAGGTGTCATTATTATGGCGGCAACCAACCGACCCGATATCTTAGATCCCGCTCTTTTACGCCCCGGCCGCTTTGATAGGCAGATTCCGGTGACTAATCCGGATCTCAAGGGTCGCGAACAGATCCTTGCCGTTCACGCCAAAGGAAAACCTTTTGCAGATGACGCCGATGTCAAAGCCTTGGCTCGTCGCACCGCTGGAATGTCAGGCGCTGATCTCGCCAATGTCTTAAACGAAGCAGCCCTTTTGACCGCTCGTGTGGGCGGCAATGTGATCACTGCAGATGCGCTGGAAGAAGCGACCGACCGCGTCATAGGGGGGCCTCGCCGCTCCTCGAAGATTATTTCCGAGAAGGAAAAGAAGGTGACTGCCTACCACGAGGGTGGACATACGCTCGCCGCGTGGGCGCTCAAGAATATCGAGCGCGTCTATAAGGTGACAATTTTGGCCCGCGGCAAGACCGGGGGACATGCAATGACCGCCCAAGAAGATGACAAGGGCATGTACAACCGTGATGAACTTTATGCCCGTCTGGTCTTTGCTATGGGCGGTCGCGCAGCCGAAGAATTAGTTTTTGGGGAACCCACGACGGGTGCATCCGCTGATATAGAGATGGCTACCAAAATCGCTAAATCGATGTTGGTGGAATACGGTATGAGTCCGAAACTGGGACTAGTGAAATACGGAGACGAACAAGGCGACCCCTTCTCCGGCCGCCCTGGCCAAGGATCCCTTGAATATTCACCGGCAACAGCAGCGCTGATCGATGAAGAGATGAAATATCTTATGGATAAGGCTCACGCTGAAGCCTATGGAATTCTGCGTGAGTACCGAGACTACTTGGACAAGCTCGCGGAGAAATTGCTCGAAAAGGAAACACTCAGGCGCCCCGATCTTGAGGCTCTTTTCAGCGGCATCACTCCGCGCGATGTGGGGGAGGTCTTCCCCGGTGAAGACGATCGCTTCCCCCGTCAGCTAGGCCGTGAACCCGTTAAAACACCCACCGAGATAGCTCTCGAGCGCGGGGAAGAACCTCCGAAACCCTTCCGTATCGTGGATGCCTCAAAAAAGGCTCGGGCCGAGCGCGCCGCAAAGAGAAAAGCCGAAGGTTTTAACCCGGAGAGAAATTCCGTCCCCGTGCGTCCCTGGGATAAAGCACCCCATAGCGATAACAACCTAGCTCAGGATGAGAATCATCTGCCACGACGTTATGGGGGGACGCCTCCACCAGCTGATTGGGTCATCCCAGGCGATATTGCCCATAATCCTTATGCTGCAGCCGCTGCACCGGATCGAGAGAACCAGCCTGCCCAAAATGGTGAATCGGTAAGCGGTCAACTGACAGCGGACGACAACGAGATTGGACGCCACCCTGGTTTGGATCATTACGGCCTAGAAGAGGCAAAGAAGACCGAAGTAGAGATTGGTTTTAGGTTGCCGGAACGAGAACGCCCCGAGAATTCATGGGACGATAATGAGGCCCACGATGAAACTCCAGACGAGGAATACCCGGTTTCTCGGGCCACTGAAATTGCGCAACCAAGCACCTCGGGACGACATTATAAAGAGCCGGATACCACCCGTGATGAAGGTGAACCACTCCCATGAGTTCATTCGATCGTATACGCGCGGAGAAGGCGGTGAGGGAATTACTTATTGCGGTCGGGGAAGACCCTGATCGCGAAGGACTTAAAGAAACACCTGCACGAGTGGCGCGCGCCTATGAGGAGATTTTTCAGGGGCTGTATGAGGATCCCACAGTAGTTTTAGAAAAATCCTTCAGCGAGGACCATCGGGAAATTGTCTTAGTCAAAGATATCCCTATCTACTCCACCTGTGAACATCACCTCGTTCCCTTCTTTGGACGGGCCCATATTGGGTATATTCCAGGGGAGTCAGGCAAAGTGACTGGCCTATCGAAGCTGGCCCGATTAGTGGATCTTTACGCCAAGCGCCCGCAAGTTCAAGAACGTCTCACCAGCCAGGTAGCCGATGCCCTGGTGGACAAACTCGGAGCCCAATCGGTCATTGTGGTCTTAGAATGTGAGCATCTCTGTATGTCCATGCGAGGAATTAGAAAACCGGGTGCATCTACTACCACATCGGCTGTGCGGGGTGGATTTAAGAAGAACGCGGCTTCACGAGCTGAGGTGCTGAGTCTTATCCATGGCTAATATTTTCCAGCAATTCCCTACAGCAGTGATGGGCATTCTCAATATCACCCGGGATAGTTTCTCCGACGGCGGTCACTACCTCGATATAGAGTCCGCGCTTGCCCACGCGGAAAATATGCGTGCTCACGGTGCTGATATCGTCGATATCGGAGGCGAGTCCACCAGACCAGGTGCTACGAGAGTGTCTGCCGATGAAGAATATCACCGTGTCATTCCTGTAGTCGAAGAATTAGCGCGCCGTGACTTTACCATCTCGGTTGATACTATGCGCGCAGATATAGCCCAGGCAGCTATCGCTTCAGGTGCGCATATGATCAACGACGTCTCTGCAGGCCTCGCCGATTCTCATATGTTTGAGATCGTGGCCGAGGCAGGGGTTCCCATCTGTTTGATGCACTGGAAAACGGAGCGCTTTGGAGATGCCGCTGGCACCGCCCATAGTGATAGCTCGGATATCGCCCTTGAGGTTAGTTCCGCCCTGAGAGAGCGCGTACGTGCAGCACAGGCCGCAGGTATTAGAGCGGACAATATTTGCATTGATCCAGGCCTAGGCTTTGCCAAAACACCGGAGAATAATTGGAGTTTGCTGCACCATATCGGAGAGCTTCAAGCTCTGGGCTATCCGGTTCTCATCGGCGCCTCCCGCAAGCGTTTCCTCGCCGCTTTGGGTACCGATCTGGATCAAGCAACGGCAGCGGTATCAGCACTTGCCGCAGCGCAAGGTGCCTGGGGTTTCCGAGTTCATGCAATCGCCCCTACGGTAGCGGCCATAAAAGTGGCTGCCCAATGGACAGGAGCACAATAGTATATGGCTGATCGTATTGAGATTAAGGGTATGAAGGCCCATGGTTATCATGGAGTCTTAGCCCACGAGCGTGACATTGGGCAGGAATTCAGCATCGATATCGTGTGTTGGTTGGACCTTAAAGCGGCGTCGAAAAGCGATGATGTGGCCGATACCATCAATTACGCTGAGTTAGCACAGCGCGCCCATGAGGTCATCACCTCGAAGAGATTTAACCTGATTGAAAAGGTGGGTGGGTTTCTTGCCGATGATTTTATGGCCACATATCCCCAGTTGTTCGCGGTGGAGATCACGGTGCACAAGCCCAGCGCCCCGGTAGCCTATATCTTCGATGATATTGCTGTTGTCATTCGCCGGAGTCGCCGCTGATGATTCGCGCCGTACTCTCTATCGGATCCAATATGGACGACCGCTATCATCTTATCCACTCAGTGATCGAGGATTTTGCGGCGGAAACAATAGCATCTTCACAGATTTATTCCACCCCACCATGGGGAGTGATCGATCAGGAAGAATTCCTCAACGCCGTCATTATTGTAGAAGTGGAGTCGAGCCCCCGGGAACTCCTCCGCAGGGCTCAACAGCTTGAAAATAATGCCGCGCGAGTCCGCACCAAACGCTGGGGGCCGCGCACTCTCGATGTGGATATAGTGCAGGTTTTCAGTAACGGTGTTGAGCTTGTGCAAGATGATCCCGAACTCATTTTGCCCCACCCTTGGGCCCACGATCGCGCTTTTGTCCTCGTCCCTTGGTTAGAGGCCGATCCGCAAGCCAAGCTAAAGGGGATTCCATTGGCGGTGCTCCTATCACGTCTCGATGCCCGCGATATCGAAGCAGTGGAGGCTATCGATGGTCACAGCACGAGCCTCTCCTCATCGCCTATACATTCCTAGAAAACGGAAGAGTTAATATATGAAACCTACTGCGCTGATCAATCTCATCGCGCTCGCAGGTTTTAGTGCTAGTGCGAGCTATATTGTGGTTTCGCGCTTTTATACCTATTTCCCTCCCATCCCTAGTTCGGTTGCTATTACCCTGGGCGCGTTAGCGTGTCTACTGCTCGGACTTGGACTCATCTCACGCCGGCGTATCGGGCAGAATCAAATTGGATTCGACCGCAGCCAATTAGACCCCACTCGCGCGGCGAGTTTCCTCGTGCTCGCACAATCTTGCGCGTGGGCGGGAGCACTCTTCTTTGGGGTTTACGCAGGATTTGCTGCCTATATTCTTCCCCGGTGGGACCTTCTTGTTGCTGCTAGCTATGATGGTCCACGCGTCATCGCGTGCGTCGTGACCAGTTGTGGTGTCATGCTCGCCGCGCTGTGGTTGGAACGCGGATTGCAGGCTCCGCCGCCTGCCGAAGGGGAGCCTGCCTAGGAGTATTCCAGCTTCGCTAAAACCTGAGGGGCACATTCGAGATCGATAAATATGAGGTAAGTTCGTATATATGAAAGCCGAAGACAAAGATACCCTCAGGCCAGTGGATAAAAATCGGGATCTGAGCCCCGTTTTGCTAGTCATCTTGGTATCACTTGCGGTGATTGCGAGCGTCATCATGCTGGTTACCTCCAGTATTAGCTCACTCAAAGTCGCCATGGTCTTGGCTTTATGGGCCGCCCTCATCGGAGCCTTCCTCGTCTTTCGCTACCAACGCGATATGGGCAGTCAGACGAGGTTATATCGAGCGCAACTGCTCGCCAATGAAAAACGCTATCTAGCGGAGAAGCGGCGCTCCGAAGCGGAATTTGAACGCCGTATCAACGAGCGAGTGGATATCCAAGCGGAAAGCGCCTTGGGTGAAATTAATTCTCAGCTGCAGGCCGTCATGAGCCAACTGGAGCAATTAAGTGGCGCTATCTATTCCACAAATACCAATGTGCTACAAGCTGAGGCAGTTCGAGTTAAAGAAATAGAAGAAGTAGCTGAAAAACTGGAATCTAAGCATGAGGATCCCCACTATGAACCCTCATACCGCCCCAGCTTCGATCCCACCTCATTTTCTCGAACTCCGTGGGATCATACTGAGGAATTCGAGGCAGTCCAGCCCTTCGATGAGCAACCTCATAAAGAACCTGAGACAGTCCAGAGCCCTGAGCCCGTTCGCGATCAAGAGAACCACGAAGAATCAGCAGCGAGCGCCCCAGCGGAACCGATCACGAGGTCATTTCGATCCACACCACCGATCAAAGAGAGTTCCAGCGAAGCTGATGAGGTTGCCATTACTTTCAGCCACGAGACTTTAACGCAGCCAACCAATAAGCATGGAGCGAGTGCGCCTGAATCTCGGCCCACCGATTATCCGTGGCTGATCCGGGAGGACACCGAGGCACCGATTGACTACGCACGGCATATGCGAGCCCAGGCGGATCACCAGGCGAGCACGTCCGGTCGAACAGGCGGACGCCGCCGGAAACCAGAGTCCACCCCGAATACGGAACGCTCTCCCGAAATCGCGCCACACCATTCAGGTGGCCGGCGCCGTAGAGAAGCCATCGACGGTGGTATCAGTGTCGAGGAATTACTCAAAAAGGCACGCGAACGTGAATAGGAGCCCTCGACTTAGCTTCTACCTGTGGGGAACATCGCCCTTGCGCGACATTCTGGAGAACCACCAGCACACCAGAACGAGCGATCCACGGCTCGCAGAACTACATCTTGTGGGCTGCCCTGATCATGAGGTAGCACATATTTCCAAGCGCTATCCAGGTATCTTTTCTGATCGGACTATTGTTTTCAGCCACAGCTATACCAGTGATTACCGGCAATTCCCCGGTATTTCACTAGGAGTACTCCCTCTTGCTCGAGGCTTCGCTCTGTCATCGACGAGTCAGGTGGGGATTACGATTGCGGAGCTCATCTTTACTGAACTCAACCAAAATTACACCTTCATCAAACCTGCAGAATGGGAGAAAACTCGAGCGCTCATCGCTCACCGAGCACTCATATCAGCCCTCGATCCAGCGCCTGAGGCCCTTGCTTTTCAGCAATGGCCTCTAGTTAAACGCTGCGTAACCCTGCAAGAAGGACCGGGCGAAGAGAATAGTCTTCTGCACTTTCTGGCTCGACATTTCCCCCACAACCAACAGTTGTATCGGCAGGCAGTGGAAGCACTATCAACGGAAGGATAACCGGGCGTGACACCACAGAGATTTCAACCCCGCACCGCTCATGAGATTGTGCTTAGCCAAGCAGCCGCCTTCTCCAAAGTATTTAAAACGCAAGGTAAACCTGTGGTGGCAGTTTTCCTGCGGAGCCCACTGCACGCCGGGCATATCGCACTCATGCGGGCAGCACGCCGCATCCCTGGTGCTGTAGTCGTGGTAGTGAGCCTTCACCCGATCGACCGTGCGGTTGTGGAAGCCGAGCATATTGATCTCTATATTCCGTATAGCAAAGAGCAACTATGGTCACGCCCGCCCACGCTCGGCCTTAACATCCCCGACCATAAGATGCAGTCTCCTCAGCTACTTGCAACCGATCTGCTGGAAATCCTGGCCCTGCTTGGTGCCGTGGCGCCGACAGATCTCATCGTGGGGGAAAAGAACTATGAACTCTTAGCTCACCTCGCCGAAGCGATCCGAGTGTTCCATTCTCCCGTAAAAATTCACCGAATACCCACGGTACGCAATGCGCAGGGGCTTGCTATAAGCGGTCGAAATGATGCGCTCCTGGCTCGTGAGCGAGACCAAGCTCTAGCCCTGTCGGCTGCGGTTACTGCGGGACTTCATGCAGCAGAGATGGGGAGTGCTCAAGTACTGGCAGTCGTCTCGGACGTGCTTCAGGCGGCTGGAGTGGATGTGATATATAAAAAACTCACTGCGCTTGACCTATCACCTGCGGTAGAGAAAAAACCGGCCAGGCTTTTTATCGCCGCGCGTTTTGCCCACACGCACTTAATAGATGGAGCGGAGATTCCCTTGGGCATCGGCATTAAAAATCTCGACTAGGTAATTTTGACACAGGGGCGTTGTGAGCTCCCTATTGGGCAGTGGCTAAGGGTAATGGGGCTTAGATTTTTCGTGGGGTCTGGGCTATTGTTTGTGCTGTGACGAACGCAAAGAAAGCCCCCGTACAAGACGTCCCTGAGCAACTACGCATCCGCCGTGAGAAGCGCGCTAAGCTCATCGAATCTGGTCGCGATCCCTATCCTGTAGAAGTTGATCGCACCCACTCGATTACAGAGATCAAAAAGAAGTACCAAAGTATTGGTCCCGATACGGAGAAGATTCCAGGGCGCATCTACCTTGAAGCTGGCGAAGAAACGTCCGACGAGGTAGCTATCGCCGGGCGCGTCATGTTTATTCGCAATACCGGCAAGCTGTGTTTCGCTGCGCTCCAAGAGGGCAATGGCGCGCATATCCAAGCGATGCTCTCACTGGCTGAAGTAGGCGAAGAGGCGCTCGCAGCGTGGAAAACAGAGGTTGACCTCGGTGATATTGTCTCCATTCGCGGTCGAATAGTCTCGTCCAAACGCGGTGAACTATCCATTATGGTGCAACGTTTCTCCATGGCATCAAAGTCTTTGCGTCCTCTGCCCGTGGCTTTTGCGGATATGAGTGAAGATTCTCGAGTGCGTCATCGCTATACCGATTTGATTATGCGGGAAAAAGCGCGTGAAAATGCGATGACGCGCATCAAGGTGATGCGAGCACTGCGGAATTATCTCGAATCGCAAGAGTTTGTAGAAGTAGAAACTCCCATGCTGCAAACCCTGCACGGCGGTGCGGCAGCGCGCCCATTCGAGACCCACTCCAATGCCCTCGATATTGATCTCTATCTGCGCATCGCGCCTGAGCTTTATCTCAAGCGCTGTGTGGTGGGCGGAATTGAGCGCGTCTTTGAGGTTAACCGCAATTTCCGCAACGAGGGCGTGGATTCTTCGCACTCCCCAGAATTTGCCATGCTCGAAACATATCAGGCGTGGGGTACCTATGACGATGGCGCCACAATGATCCGGGAACTCATCCAATATGTCGCCCAGGATGTATTCGGATCCACGACCGTGACGCTAGCCGACGGATCCACCTATGATTTCGGAGGCGAGTGGAAGGAGATTGAAATGTATCCTTCCCTTAATGAGGCGCTGCGCCGTAAATTCCCAGGCACCCAGGAAGTCACTACCAAATCCAGCGTGGAGGAACTGAAAGAGGTAGCAGCAGTGATCGGCCTGGACGTCCCTTCGAATGCTGGTTGGGGGCATGGCAAATTGGTAGAGGAGATATGGGAAGTTCTGTGCGAAGATCAGCTCGACGGGCCGATCTTCGTGCGCAATTTCCCGGTGGAAACCTCACCCTTGACCAGGCAACATCGCGAACAAGAGGGTGTCACTGAAAAATGGGATCTCTATGTCCGCGGCTTCGAATTAGCCACCGGCTATTCTGAGCTCATTGATCCCGTGATTCAACGGGAACGCTTCGAGGATCAAGCACGTCTCGCCGCTGGCGGCGATGAGGAGGCTATGGTTCTCGATGAAGATTTCCTTGCCGCCATGGAGCAGGGCATGCCCCCAACCGCCGGGTGTGGCATGGGTATTGATCGCTTGCTCATGGCTTTGACCGGTTTAGGTATTAGGGAAACTGTGCTATTCCCGATGGTCAAGCCCGAGCGCTAAGATTAGGTGCAATATCGGCCGGGTGGGTGAGAGAGAAGACCTCTTTCACCCACTTTTTTCGCAGTAATCACCCATGTGACGAACCCATCCCCTACTCGGCGGCAGGTAGGGGGGAAATGCGCTTTCACCGAATCTAAAAAACGATAACGCCCACGATGGCAGCGTTGAGCATATTGGTACAAAAACCAGCAAAGAGGGCTTTGAGTCCTAGCGACGCCACCTCCGCGCGCCGCTCGGGGGCGAGCGCCCCAAAGGCACCAATTTGAATGGCAATAGATCCGAGGTTGGCAAAACCCGCGAGTGCAAAAGATGAGATAAGTATGGACTTTTCACTCAAGGTATCCACGTATTCGGAAAAAGCTGTATACCCCACAAATTCATTGAGGATCGTCTTCTGGCCGATGAAATTACCTACCAATGAGGCTTCGTCCCACGGTACCCCAATAGCCCACGCCAAAGGAGCAAAGATGAGGCCAAAAAGGCCTTCCAGCGACCAGTTCTCCTGACCAAATACGGAGCCAACTCCGCCCAATACTGCCGAAAGCATAGTAATGGTGGCGATAAAAGCGATAAGTAAACATCCAATGGTTACAGCGATCCGTCCACCGGAAAGCGCCCCGGCACCGATAGCGTCAATGAGATTCTCGGAGTGCTCATCACGCATGGTGCGAATATTGGCGTTTGCGCGAGATACTTCGGTTTCCGGCATTAAGGCTTTTGCCACGATCAACGACCCAGGGGCGTTCATCACCGACGCGGCAAGGAGGTAGGGAAGTGGGGCGCCCAGAAGGGAGTAACCTACGAGGGTGGAGCCTGCGACGGAGGCGAAGCCACCGCTCATGCAGGCGAATAGTTCACTGCGGGTTAATTGGGGAATCCACGGGCGTATCACCAAAGGGGCCTCGGCCATACCGAGGAAAATGACAGTGGAAGCCCACACAGATTCCACCTTGGACGTGCCTAGAATTTTGTTGAGCGCCGAGCCGACTATCTCCACAAACCACTGCAGGACTCGTAAATAATAAAGGGCGCCGATAATAGCACCGAGGAAGATAACAACGGGGAGAACGTTGAGGGCAAAGACAAAGCCGTTCTTTTCTCCAAACAGACCTCCGAATACAAAAGAGGTCCCAGCATTGCTAAAGCCAATAAGTTTTTCTAGACCCTCAGATACTTTCTTGAGCACTAAAAATCCTGGTTCCCATTTGAGCACGAGCAGCGCGAAGCTGATCTGCAAGGCGAAACCTACTCCGAGGGTGCGCCAGTTTATACTGCGTTTGGCATTAGAAAGGCAGAGCAGTATCACCATGATGGCGATAATTCCTATGAGGCCTTGCAGACGATCCATGGTCAATATTCTCCTAATACGATGCGGGAAGTCTGCGCGGGTACCCGGGTAGATGAGTGTAGAGGTATAGGTGTGCAGAGGTATGTGGGTGCAGAGGTGCAATGAACGCTAATCGCTTTCGCAGCTAAAAGCAAAAGTTCTAAGATAGACGTTTTCCCAGCTTGAATGGTATAAATGCGAGCTGCGCAGATGAGATTTTCTTATTATTTTCTTGATTACTCGCTTCCCTCCCCAGCTCAGAAAAAGCGCCCATCTTTGCTACCCTGTTCTATATGCTGCTGCGAGATGAACAATCATTGCAGGCCGCCAAACTGTACTATCAAAAGGGCCTGAGTCAGGCCGAAGTCGCGGCCGAAATCGGGGTGTCACGGCCGACCGTCGCTAAGCTCTTGGCCTATGCCAGACAGCGTGGCTTCGTGGTTATAGAAATTAGAGATCCCCGTGACAAGGGAAGTTTCCTAGCGGAAAAGCTGGTAGAAATTTTTAGTCCCTACGGCCTGGAAGAAGCGCGCATTGTGCAAGCGGCCCGGCAGACCCCGGAGGAGATCTTAAAAGAGCTTGGACGAGTGGGCGCCTTGGTTCTCGAAGAACAGGTGCAGGACGGTCATATGGTGGGCGTGAGTTGGGGAAATACCATGTATGCCGTTGCCAAAGCGCTACGGCATAATCCCCATACTGGTGTAGAGATTGTGCAACTCAAAGGTGGACTGAGCTATACCAAGCGTTCTACCAACGATATTGAGACTATTAACAGATTCTGCCGTGCCTTCGATGCTTATGCGCGCACGCTCCCCTTGCCAGTGATTTTTGACAACGTTGAGGTTAAACGCACGGTGGAGAGCGATCGGCATATCTCCCATATTCTGGATATGGGCCGCCACACCGATGTGGTTATATTTACCGTTGGCTCCACCAGCGGGGATTCTCTTCCACTGACCTTAGGCTATTTGAGTGATACCGAAAAGCAGCTGATTTCAACGCGCGCGGTCGGTGATGCTTGTTCCCGTTTTTTCGATGAATATGGGCAGGTAGCGGTACCAAGTGTGGATGAACGCACCGTAGGGATCTCACTTGAGGATCTCGCTTCACGCCCGGTTCGCATTTTGGTAGCAGGAGGAGCGTCGAAGCTCAGAGCTATCAATACGGCGCTTGTCATGGGTCTGGCTTCGCATCTAGTCATTGATGGGGCGACCGCTCTCGCCCTTATTGCGCTGTGGGAGGACGCATAAAAATTACCCCCTGAATGCCACTGATTCGGGGGTAATTCTTATAGTGCTTACTTAAAAGTTAACTTAGAAAACAATAATGCCCACGACTGCAGCGTTGAGCATATTTGTGCAGAAACCGGCAAGGAGCGCCTTGAGCCCCATGGATGCCACTTCTGAGCGACGCTCTGGGGCGAGTGCGCCAAAGGCACCAATCTGGATCGCGATGGATGAGAGATTAGCAAAGCCTGCGAGAGCGAATGATGAGATGAGGATGGACTTCTCACTGAGGGTATCGACGTGCTCGGAGAACGCGGTATAGCCCACGAATTCATTGAGAATAGTCTTTTGGCCAATGAAATTACCCACGAGGGAAGCTTCTTCCCACGGAACGCCAATAGCCCACGCTAAAGGTGAGAATATGACGCCGAAGAGTCCTTCAAGCGACCAATTGTCCTGGCCAAAAATGGAACCGATACCTCCCAAGACTGCGGAGAGCATAGCAATGGTGGCAATAAAGGCAATGAGAAGGCAAGCAACGGTTACCGCGATACGACCGCCAGAGAGCGCGCCCGCACCAATGGCATCGATGACGTTTTTGGAGTGCTCGTCGCGCATATTGCGGACATTTGCATTAGCTTTGGGCACTTCGGTTTCTGGTACCAGCGCTTTGGCTACCATCAGGGAAGCTGGGGCATTCATGACTGAAGCTGCGAGTAGATAGGGCAGTGGCGCGCCTAGGAGGGAGTAGCCCACGAGGGTGGAGCCCGCGACGGACGCGAAGCCGCCGCTCATACAAGCGAATAATTCACTGCGTGTCAATTGCGGTATCCACGGGCGAATGACCAGGGGAGCCTCCGATTGGCCCAAGAAGATGACGGTAGAGGCCCATACGGACTCTACCTTGGAGGTGCCCATAATCTTATTGAGAGCAGTACCGACGATTTCGACGAACCACTGCAAGATGCGCAGGTAATACAAGGCGCCGATGAGGGCACCAAGGAAGATAATAACGGGAAGAACATTTAGGGCGAAGATGAATCCGTTATCTTCACCGAAGAGCCCGCCAAAGACAAAGGAGGTCCCGTGGTTGGTGAAGTCGATGAGTTTTTCTACCGCTCCAGATACTGCCTTGAGAGCGTGGAAGCCTGGTTCCCATTTGAGCACCAGGAGTGCGAAGCCGATTTGTAGGGCGAAACCCACGCCGAGGGTACGCCAGTTGATCTGCCGCTTGGCATTAGACAAGCTGAAGATGACCGCAAAGATTGCGATCACACCGATGAGTCCTTGCAGACGTTCCATCAGTTGGACCTCCTATGAAGGGTATGGGGAGATATTTAAGTATCGAGGTGTTCAGGGCCGAAAGAGTGGGGGAGGAGTTCTGTGAAGCTCAAGCTGTGCACCTCGCCTGTAGGGCCTTCGACGAAGACTTCTTGGCAGCCAAATTCACGCAGTACTTGGCGGCAGGATCCACATGGCCAGCAAGGGCTTGCCTTCAGACCCACGATGGCGACGCTGTGGATCTGTCGGGGGCTGTCGGGTTTGGTGGTAGCAATCATTGTTGTTGCGGCATTGCGCTCGGCGCAGAGGGTGAGACCGTAGCTAGCATTTTCAACATTGCATCCGGTAAATACTGTGCCGTCGGTGGTGAGTATGGCGGCGCCCACTTCGAAATTGCTATACGGGGCGTAGGCGTGATGGGCAGCCTCTTTAGCTGCGGCAATGAGCTCTTGAGGGCTCATGGTCATAATGTGGGCCTTCTTTCTGTAATTAAGGCAAGGGGGAGACACTGTGAGCGGTGGAACAAATGAAAAATCAACCCTTGACAATTGTTCTGGGCATGATAATAATCAGAGTTATAACTGAAAGCAAGAGATTAAAATAACGCTCCACGCATTTTGTGTTCCGCTTCACAATCAGGGTGGGATAGCTCAGTGCAGCAAGGGAAAGGAAGCAAGGCATGGCTGAACAATTCGATGTCGTCGATATCATCCGCACCAAACGGGACGGTGGAGAGCTCAGCACCGATCAAATCAACTGGGTCATCGACGCCTATACCCGCGGCGCAGTTGGCGATGAGCAAATGGCAGCATTGAATATGGCGATCTTTATTCGCGATATGGGCCGCCGAGAGATCGTGGACTGGACCCAAGCAATGATCAACTCCGGTGAGCGCATGAATTTCGATTCTCTCAGCAAGCCCACCACTGACAAGCACTCCACTGGCGGAGTCGGCGATAAGGTCACCCTCCCTCTCGGACCGCTCGTATCCTCCTACGGGGTTGCTGTCCCACAGCTGTCCGGACGCGGACTTGGCCACACCGGTGGAACCCTCGATAAGCTCGAAGCAATCCCCGGTTGGCAGGCAGATGTGCCGAACGACCGCATGATGGCTATCTTGGAAGATTCCGGAGCCGTCGTTGCCGCAGCTGGTGCCGGACTTGCCCCAGCGGATAAGAAGATCTACGCACTGCGCGATATCACTGCCACCGTGGACTGCATTCCGCTAATCGCCTCGTCCATTATGAGTAAAAAGATCGCCGAAGGAACCGCCTCCCTCGTTCTCGATGTGAAGGTAGGCTCCGGCGCCTTTATGAAAGATCTTGATAAAGCCCGCCAGCTGGCAGAAACCATGGTGCAGTTAGGCAAGGATGCGGGAGTCAATACCCGCGCCCTCCTAACCGATATGAATATTCCGCTGGGAAGGAAAATCGGTAATGGTCTCGAAGTGGAAGAGAGCATCGAGGTTCTAGCCGGCGGTGGCCCTCAAGATCTCATCGAGATCACCTGCGAGCTCGCACGCCATATGCTCGATATGGCGGGTATCCCTGATGCCGACGTCGAGGAGGCCCTCAAGGATGGCCGCGCCATGGATTCGTGGCGCAAGATGATCCGCGCCCAGGGCGGCGACCCTGATGCACAGCTCGCCCGCGCTCCTCATACCCATGAAGTTTTCGCCGAACAAGACGGCTACCTCACCAAGCTTGATGCCTTGGCACTCGGCGTTGGTAGCTGGCGCCTGGGTGCTGGCCGAGCCCGAAAGGACGAACCCGTACAACTGACCGCTGGCATCGAGATTCACGCCGACTACGGTCAAGAAATCAAGAAGGGGCAAAAACTTTTGACCCTGCATACCGAAACCCCGGATCGTTTCGAGCGTGCTCTTGACTCGATCCTGCCAGGTATCGAAATCGGTGCCACTAAGCCAGCTGAACGCCGCATCATCTTGGATAAGGTTTTCTAAACGATCGGCCAATAATCGATAGCGCCCGCGTCGAGCGCACTGGTGGATAGTGGGGCCAGCACCTTACTATCCACCAATTCGGCGCCACAACCTCGTAACTAGAACACCCAATATTGACAAGGAGAATCATGACTCTTTCCCGCCAAGAACTCGCGCACTATATCGACCACACCATCCTCAAGCCCGAAGCCACCCGCGCCCAGGTTGAGGAACTCGTGCACGAAGCTAGTGAACTCGGCACCTTCTCAGTGTGCGTCTCTCCTTCCCAGCTTCCGCTGGAGACCCCTGAGCACGTCAAGGTAGCCACTGTGGTGGGCTTCCCGTCCGGTAATCACCACCCAGAGGTCAAGGCTTTTGAGGCCAAACTCGCCGTCTCTCACGGTGCAGATGAGGTAGATATGGTCATCAATATTTCCGATGCCGTAGAAAACCACTTTGAAAAAGTCGAACACGATATTCGTACCGTGCGCGAAGCTATTCCCGATGCCCTCCTTAAGGTCATCATCGAATCGGCCGCGCTCAGCGACGAGCAAATCGTGGCCTGCTGTGAGGCAGCCGAAAAGGCTGGTGCTGATTATGTCAAAACCTCCACGGGCTTCCACCCATCAGGCGGAGCCTCCACTCATGCGGTTTCCTTGATGGCGAAAACCGTGGGTGATCGCCTCGGCGTGAAGGCCTCCGGCGGCATCCGCGACACCGAAACTGCATTAGCCATGATTGACGCTGGTGCCACCCGACTAGGCTGCTCCGCCTCTAAGGCTATTGTCGAGGGTCTTGAATAATCATGAGCACCCTCAACGAGAAGGTCACGCAGTGGATCGCTCATGATCCCGACCCCGCAACCCAGAAGGAATTACAAGCCCTCCTCGACGCTGGTGACCATGAAGCCTTAGCGGAGCGCTTTCAAGGACCTTTGAGTTTTGGTACCGCGGGTCTTCGTGGCGCGGTAGCGGCGGGTGAATCCCGCATGAATGTCGCAACTGTATCTCGCGCTACCTACGGTGTTGGTAAATATCTCGTGGAACTCATCGATAGCCCTAAAGTGGTTGTGGGCTGCGACGCTCGCCACGGTTCCGCTGATTTTTACCAAGCAACCTGCGAGATCTTGAGTGCTCTTGGTATTGAGGTGCTGGCTCTCCCACAGCAACTCCCTACCCCGATTACCGCCTTCAGCGTGCGTTATTTCGATTGCGATGCAGGCATTATGGTCACTGCTTCGCATAATCCACCTCAAGATAATGGCTACAAGGTCTACCTCGGCGGTCGCGCGGTCCACGGTGAAGCGGAACAGGGCGTGCAGCTCGTCTCCCCAGCAGATGCAGAAATTTCCGCTCAGATCGATGCGGCTCCCTTCGCCGATGAGATAGCCCGCAACCGCGAACGTATCCGCGATATTGCTTCCGAAGAAGTCTTGGAACCGTATTTTGCTAGAGCCCTGGAGCTCCCTCAGGCACCAGCGACGACGTGTGATATTCCTATGGTCTTTACCGCCATGCATGGCGTGGGTGGAGCAACGTTAGGTGAAGCTCTCAAGCGCGCCGGGTTTAGCCATGCTTTCCCTTGCCCCGAGCAGCAGGAACCAGATCCTGATTTCCCAACCGTCGCTTTCCCTAACCCAGAGGAAGCGGGCGCACTTGATCTGTCCTACCAAGAAGCAGATCGTCGTGGAGCCGAGCTGATCTTGGCTCTCGATCCCGACGCGGATCGGTGCTCAGTGGCTATCAAACACAAGGGCACCTGGCGTCAGCTCTCAGGCGACGAGGTCGGTGCTCTTCTAGGTGAGGATATTGCCCGTGCCCACCACGGCGATGATGATGCCACTCTGGCCTGCAGTATCGTTTCTTCTCAACTTTTGGGTGAGATCGCTCGTGGTCATGGACTGAAATTTGCCAATACTCTCACGGGATTCAAGTGGATTGGGCGCACCCCCAACCTCATCTTTGGATACGAAGAAGCATTAGGGTATTGCTCGGATCCGCAAGCGGTGCGTGACAAAGACGGTATCACTGCCTGCCTGCGGGTAGCCGATCTTAATAAGCGCTTGGTCGCGGAAGGTAAGAATATCCAAGATCTTCTCGACGAGATTGCACAGGCATACGGCCTGTATAAGACCAGTCCTCTAACGTTCCGCGTGGCAGATACCAGCTTGATCCAACAAGGTCTGCACAATTTGGAGACCACGGCGCCGAAAACTCTAGGTGGCGCCGAGGTGACAGAATTTAGTAACCTTTCGGATGGCTTCCGTGGGCTACCAGGTACCCCGGGTTTCTGGATTGCCACCAGCGCCAAGGACCGCATTGTGGTGCGCCCGAGCGGTACCGAACCGAAGCTGAAATGCTACCTCGAAGTAGTATCGGATTCTCATAAGAATGCAGATGAGCGCCTCGACGCTCTCAAGATAGAGCTCAAAGAAATTCTTGGCTTTTAGCTCAACGCCACTCGGAGCCGCCTATTCCATTACGTGGAAAAGGCGGCTCCCTTTATTTATCCTTCGGTCTTTTTAGGTCGACCCGGTCTCGGGATATCACCAATATCGCGAGGCAGGCGCCCTCGGTTCTTAAGTGCCTCCCGCAAAAGAATCTCGATTTGAGCGTTGACGCTGATAAAACTATCGTCAGCTAATTGCTTAACAGCGCGGTGAATAGCGGGATCGAGTCTGAGGGGGAGGGCTTTACGCGGTGCCACTAGCTATATAGACTACCGGCGTTAACCACAGGTTGAGTCGAGGTATCCGAGCACAGCACCACTAAGAGGTTGGATACCATCGCGGCGCGACGCTCAGGATCTAGGTCGACAATATTGCGGCGTTCGATTTGTTCCAGCGCTGAGTCAACCATCGAGACCGCACCCTCCACGATAGTTTCGCGGGCATCGACAATGGCAGAGGCTTGCTGCCGCCTCAGCATTGCTTGAGCGATCTCTGGGGAATAGGAGAGTGAAGAAATTCGCGCCTCGATAATATCAATACCGGCAACGACGGCACGTGCCGCAACTTCTCGAGCTAATTCCTCACTGACGAGATCGGTACTGCCGCTTAGTGATGGAATATGGTCAACATCTTGGGAATCATAGGGGTGTGTGGTGGCGACGTGGCGCAATGCTGATTCAGCCTGGGATTGGATAAAGTCTTCCACCTCCTCTACGGCGAAGTGTGCTTTCGCGGTATCGGTGATCTGCCAGACGACAATAGCACCGATCGTAATCGGGTTGCTGTTGAGATCGTTGACCTTGGTCGTCGCAGTCTCGAAATTACGAACCCTGACGCTGATTTTCCTGGACGTATGCAAGGGGTAAATCAGGTGTAAGCCATCAGCGCGAAGAGTGCCCTTGTAGGAACCAAAAAACTGCACAATGAGCGTTTGTCCAGGAGAAATGATACGAATATGAAGAAGAATGAAACCTAGCACTACTACGAAAAACCCTACGAGGCCGTCCGCCCAGACGTCGGGGATAACAAAGGCGGTTAGGGCCGCGAGGATTACGAGGATGAAGGAGGTGAGCATAATTGCTACTGCTGTGGCACCCCGGAAGGACTGAGCTGGTACTTCATTGATGGATATATTGGTATTGCTTGCGGTTGGGACTTGGAGCGGGGCGTCCATAGAGCTCTCCTAGGCGTTGAGGGGATAAAAAGTGATATCACTTTTTTACGCTAGCACTGCTCCGCCGCCAATAGAAGCCACTGGGGAAATGGGTCTGAAAAGGGCGATTGTCTAGGTGTTCGCTACAGGCGTACAGCTCTAAAAACTACCCGTGGACTGGAAAAACACCGCCTTGATGACTGTTGGATCGAACGTTGATCGCCGAGAGTGTTTTTTCCTGCGATAACATAAGGGCTATTAGCTGTAGAGACAAAAGGAGATCACTTATACCATGTTCGAGCGTTTTACCGACCGAGCTAGGCGCGTTATCGTGCTGGCTCAAGAAGAGGCACGCACTCTTAACCACAACTATATTGGTACCGAACACATTCTCTTAGGTCTTATCCACGAAGGTGAAGGTGTTGCCGCCAAAGCCCTTGAGTCTATGGGCATCTCACTCAAGGCCGTGCGCCAAGAGGTGGAAGATATTATCGGCAAAGGTTCCGAGGCTCCCGTTGGTCATATTCCCTTTACGCCTCGAGCTAAAAAAGTTCTCGAACTCTCCCTTCGTGAGGGACTGCAGATGGGGCACAAATATATCGGCACCGAATTTCTACTCCTTGGGCTCATTCGCGAAGGCGATGGGGTAGCAGCTCAAGTATTAGTGAAACTCGGCGCTGATCTACCTCGGGTGCGTCAACAGGTTATTCAGTTACTTTCCGGCTACGAGGGGGAGAATAAGGATAATCCCGAGGGGCCAGAGGCAGTGGGTGCCGGCAGTACCGTAGGCAATTCCAGCCCGCGCGGGGGCCGCGGCGGCCAGGACCGCTCCAATTCCCTAGTTTTAGATCAGTTCGGCCGAAACCTTACCCAGGCAGCGCGTGAAGGTAAGCTGGATCCCGTTGTGGGCCGTGAGCAAGAGATTGAACGCATTATGCAGGTGCTCTCGCGTCGTACGAAGAATAATCCAGTGCTCATCGGTGAACCAGGCGTCGGCAAAACTGCTGTTGTCGAGGGATTAGCTTTAGATATTGTCAATGGCAAGGTTCCTGAGACCCTCAAGGATAAGCAGGTCTACTCCCTCGACTTAGGCTCGCTAGTCGCAGGTTCTCGTTATCGTGGTGATTTCGAAGAGCGCCTGAAGAAGGTGCTCAAGGAAATCAACCAGCGCGGCGATATTATCCTCTTCATTGATGAGATTCACACTCTTGTTGGTGCTGGCGCTGCTGAAGGCGCCATCGATGCTGCATCCCTGCTCAAGCCGAAGCTGGCACGTGGTGAATTACAAACTATCGGTGCAACTACACTTGATGAGTATCGCAAGCATATTGAAAAAGATGCTGCGCTCGAGCGCCGTTTCCAGCCCGTCAATGTTCCTGAGCCATCGGTGGAAGATACCATCGAGATCTTGAAGGGGCTGCGCGACCGCTACGAGGCTCACCACCGAGTCTCTATCACGGATACAGCTTTGGCCGCCGCAGCGAATTTGAGCTCACGGTATATCAATGATCGCTTCTTACCCGATAAAGCTGTCGATCTTATCGACGAAGCGGGTGCCCGGATGCGCATCAAGAGAATGACTGCGCCGGAATCCCTGCGCGAAGTTGATGAGCGCATTGCTGAAGTGCGCAAACAAAAAGAAGCCGCCATTGATGCCCAAGATTTCGAGAAAGCTGCGGGTCTGCGTGATCAAGAGCGCACACTCGGTGAAGAACGCGATGAGAAGGAAAAGCAATGGCGTAACGGTGATCTCGAGGATATCGCCGAGGTAGGCGAAGAGCAGATTGCTGAGGTGCTTGCCAATTGGACGGGCATCCCCGTATTCAAGCTCACCGAGGAAGAATCCTCGCGCCTGCTTCATATGGAAGACGAGCTGCACAAGCGCATTATTGGCCAAGATGATGCCGTCAAGGCGGTAGCGCGTGCCATTAGGCGCACACGGGCCGGCCTTAAGGATCCGCGTCGCCCCTCCGGTTCCTTCATCTTTGCCGGCCCATCAGGTGTGGGTAAAACGGAGCTGTCAAAAGCACTCGCGAATTTCCTCTTTGGGGAAGATGACGCGCTGATCCAGATCGATATGGGTGAATTCCACGATCGCTTTACAGCCTCCCGTCTCTTCGGTGCCCCTCCAGGATATGTGGGCTATGAAGAAGGCGGCCAATTAACCGAGAAGGTTCGCCGCAAACCATTCTCCGTGGTACTTTTTGACGAGATCGAAAAGGCGCACAAGGAAATTTACAATACCCTGCTGCAGGTGCTCGAAGATGGCCGGCTGACCGATGGTCAAGGGCGAGTGGTGGATTTCAAGAATACTGTTTTGATTTTCACGTCGAACCTAGGCACGAGAGATATTTCTAAGGCAGTCGGTATCGGCTTTAGCTCTTCTGACGATAACGGCGTCGAGGGCCAGTACGAGCGGATGAAGAATAAGGTCCACGACGAGCTTAAGAAGCACTTCAGGCCCGAATTCCTCAACCGCATCGACGATATTGTAGTCTTCCACCAGCTCACCCAAAGCGAGATTGTGGAGATGGTGGATCTGCTCATCGCTCGCGTGGAGAAGGCACTTGCTGCCAAGGATATGGGTATTGAGCTATCTACAAAGGCTAAGAATCTTCTGGCCAAACGCGGCTTCGATCCAGTGCTAGGTGCTCGTCCTTTGCGCCGCACCATTCAGCGGGAGATCGAAGATGCCTTGAGCGAGAAGATCCTCTTCGGTGAAATAGGTGCCGGTGAGATTGTGACCGTGGATGTTGACGGCTGGGATGGTGAATCTAAGAATATTGCGGATGCAACTTTCACCTTTAGCCCCCGCCCAAAGCCACTGCCTGACTTGCCTGGGCTCAGCCCCGCGGAACAAGCCCAAGAAGAAGTTATTGAGGCTAGTGAAGCTCCTACCCCGGAGGAGGAATCTGAAAGCGCTACCGCTGATGGAGAGCGAGGCCGACATTTTTTGACAGCAGAAGATTCCCCCGAGGATGAGGATCGCGAGTCTTAAGATAAGTCCACTGTTTTAGTGTTGAAAAACCGCCCCCCGCGTAAAGGTGTGGGGGCGGTTTTTGGCTGTGGCTATAAAGAGATTTTGGCGGGTTAATTGTGAAATTAATCACCATACCGCCCATGAGTCAGCGGACGAACGGGCTGTGGTGGCCCAATATGGGGGGAGGGCTGGCGTAGCAAGGCGGCGGGTTATTGCTCCGCAGAACTAAGAGATAGCTCTCCATACCCCCGAGGGGGTGCGGAGAGCTTTTTATGTGAAAATGCTAAGCGATCTTAAGTATTTTTTGAATATTTTGGAGCCGATTTGAGGCCGGCCTGGGGTGCGCCGGGCACGAATCGGTAGACGTTGATATGACACCTATAATTGCTGAGGTTCAACTTAGGCAGCTTCGAATAGTTTCGAAGATTACTGAAAGATATCTCCCTTAGACAATGAAGACGCAATTACATTACAACGCGCAACCCAACCCATTTCTGGGGCCATTGGGAACCGCCACTATGCATGGCGACGCCCAGGCCTCGGACTGCACCCCATTGCCCGGGCCGGGCGCAGGACCTTGGGATATACAAGCCCTCAACTTGGGTGGAGCCTGCCCCACAGTCTTGGTAGGCCACGATGATTTCATTCAGGTCCTCACCACCCAGCGCTTTGGCAGCGACCTCACGTTTCTGCAACCAAAGATCTCCCTCCTCCACCCCAATGGATCTCTTCTCAGCTCGCTGGAAATTCCTAAGGGCGCCTTGCTTGGGGCTGTATACGCCTATATCGACCACCGCAATCGCATGGTGGTCACCGACGGTACCGGAACACTAATTCGCGTCGCACACGATGCATCTGGGTCTGCTCTTTATGTTGATCAGCGTGCTGATCTATCAAGTTTTCTCTCTCAGCAGCCTGGAGACCAGATCGTGGGATTGACCCCCGATTGGTCAGGTCGTGTCTGGCTGGCCTCGCGTAACGGCCGGGTGGCCGTTATGGATGAAAATCTCCGCGAGGTGCGCGGCATCACCCTCAACCACTTCGATCCCACCGGGGAGCGAGTAGATAACTCCATTTCCTCGGCCCCCGAGGGTGTCTCGGTCATCACCAACCGCGGGATGTATCTGCTTGATTGGCGCAGCGGTCGGCCGGAGGTCGTTTGGTCTGTGGGCTACGATTACGGCTCACACCGTAAACCCGGAAAATTGGCGTACGGCTCCGGGGCTTCGCCCACGTTCTTTGGGCCAAATGGCAGCGACTACCTCATGCTCACCGATAACGGGGATATCCAGGAGTCCGTCGTAGTCTACGAGACAGCAACTGCCAAGGAGCTGGGGCGAGCGGGGCTTTTCATGCCATTTAAGTCTGGCAGCGAGAATTCCATGATCGGCATCGGTCATACGATTATTGCCGCCTGCACCTATGGTTATCCCTATCCTCGCTATCCAGAGGGGGCCGGCCCCTCCATGCCAGCTCACGATCTCTTCTCCCCTGGATTTGAGCGCTGGGATCTAGGCGCTCGCGGTCTCAAGCAGGTGTGGAGGCGAGAAGATATCTATTCCTCCGCCGTCCCGCGATACTCAGCCGCAGATGGGTTGATTTATACCTGCGAACGCCCTCGAGGACCTGCCGGTCTTGCTAATGGGATTACCGTCAACGCCGTTGCCATCGATATTGAGACCGGCCAAACCGTATATTCTCAACGCCTACCAGGGCTAGTCACTCTTTTGGGTACTGACACCCTTCAGATGGTGGGCACCATCGACTCCTATGGAACCTGGTGGCAGGGCACCATTGGTGGCATTTTCCGAATCTCTCGAAAGGGGCAGTAGAGATGCTCTCTCGCCGTGATTTTATGACATCGATAGCCGTAACTGGTGCCGTTATGGTCGCATCCAGTGCGCTACCTGCAGCAGCGCGCCCTCATGGGCAAGCGCAAACGGAGCTTATTACTCTTGATTTCGCTGAACTAAATCCCGCTGGTCTACCGCGTTACCTCGTGATATCCAATCCGACAGATATGGTGCTGGATGCAGTGAATATCCGCATGAATGCACGCCAGCTGGATTCAGCTGGACTTATTGGTATGGCTTCCCAGGCCATTCCAGCTCTCGAAGGTGACCACGGCTTCAAATCAGAAGATGGCGTGTGGAATTTCCGCCTGCCAGAAGCCATCTCGCCACAGGTGACATCGATCTTCGAACTGCAGTGGACCGGTGAGCCTGCAACAGGGCTACGACTTCTAGCAACCGCACAGCTTAGTACCGATCACAACGATTATTATGAGGTTTTTTCCCAGGAGTTTGTTGTTGGTCAACCATTCTCAAGCTCGCTTCAGGTAGTCCCCTCCCGGCCGCGGCGCCCAGAACGACCTGAGCAGCCGAAGCAACCGAAGCGACCGCGCCGGCGGCGCCCGAAGCCACGCCCTCGAACCCAAACCCCTTGGTGGAAAACATTCCCCTTCTAAGTAAATGACCTCCCCAGTCTGCGGGGAGGTCATTTATTTTCGGGTGACTATGTTGCTGGGCAATTATTCAAAGCCGGGCGATCCAGGAAGCGATCGTATAGGTAGCGTGCAGCCTCAGGCAGATCACCAAAGGCCTGCGCCGCGTGATTAAGCCCGGAAGGAATGCTCGGGGTTATGACCGGAAGTGATGATTCGAAGTAGTAGACCTCAGCGCCTAGCTGACAGTAGTCGCGACTTAGTTGGCGCACTTGCGCATTAGGAACGAGATCGTCGTGAATTGCCGAGCCCACCATAATGGGAGCGCTTGGCTTCTTTCTTCCCAGTTTTTGGCGGTCGAGAATCTTAATAATCCGCGGATCGCTGCCGAGACTTTCGCTTAGTGTGCGCCCATCTTTGGTAAAGAACCTTGTAGTTTTGAGTCCATCGTCGACGGCGGCATCTGCTAGGCAGCTACGTGCTGAGCGCCTTAAGAATTCCTCACCAGCTTCATTGAGATATTCCTTTACGATCGCTCTAAATTCCGGATCGCGTGCCGCATAGCTATTGATAGACATTCCCAGGACACCGGAAATGCTCGAGCCGTCGATCGCCTTGATGACCTGGGGGAGATCAGCTGGTACCGCACCGGCGTATGTCCCCTTAACATTGAGTTCGGGGGCATAGCTCGAGGCAAATTCCGCGGCTGCTGCAGCAGCGCCACCACCTTGGCTATAACCGTAGAAGGCAATGGGGGAGCGCGGGTCTACGTTGGCTACAGATAGTGCTGCGCGGGCAGCATCCAGAACCGCGTGAGCCTCTTCAATATTATTGACATAGGTGTGCACCCCCTCAGTTCCCAAACCTATATAGTCCGTGTTCACTACCCTCATCCCGAGCTCCAGGAGATGATATTGCACGATAATCTCGTAGTTGATTCCCAGCGCCTTATCAGGGCGTGAATAGGATCCCAGAAGGTATGCACCGCGCGAGGGAGCGCAAATATCTGCTTGACCACGGGTGCCGGGGGCAAAGATCACTGTGGGCACAGGGCCCGGTCCGCGCCATGGGTTCCGAGGCTCCATAATATAGCCACTGACTGGAACTGGGCGGCCATCCTGAGTGGTGGACGTATAGAGGATCTTCTGTGCATATGCGGGAAATCGCGGGCCGAAAGTATTGAGGAGATGGGGAGCCGGCTGAGTTCTTAAGACTGCACCCGGGCGCGGATCCATAACCTCAGGAGTAGCGTAAAAAGCATCGTCGATAGGCGATTCAACCCACGCATCAGTTCGGTGTGTCCCGGCCCAATCAACACCCGCAATTACATCATTGACTGAGGATTGGGCTACTGCGGGTACTGCAAGAACACAACTTCCCACGCTGAGAGCAATAGCTGAAATGGCCCCGATAAGGCGTTGTCTACTTTTCATACCACCAATCTAACCGAGTCTGATGAAAAAATAATAGATTCTAGTGGGGAAGATGGAAGAACCCATTGCTTTCTTGGGCCAGTTTGTCTCGTATAAGCCCCTCCAGGGCGCGCGTGTACTGCTCACTGTCAGGCCATATCGTGGCCAAATCCATCGCACTGACTGGGTGCTCGGCGTGGCGCAACACAGCCATAATTTTGCCGCGGACCTCGCGGTCGGTTCCACTGAATTTTTGTACTCTGTGACGTGCTATCTCCCGTTCTTGAGTGCTCGGCTCGGGGCATCCAGCTCGTTGCCACGCACATAGGCCAGTTAAGGGGCATCGATCACAGGCGGGAATGGTCTTGCAAACGAGTGCCCCCAACTCCATAAGTCCAACGGAGAATTGAGGAGCGTCGCTAGCGGGAAGCAAATCCTCGAGCTCACGTAATTCACGCTTGCTGGTAGAGCTTTTAGGATTAAGATAGCGGGCGTAAATGAGACGCGAGAGTACCCTACGCACATTGGTATCTAGTACCGGTACTCGTTGGCCGAAGGCAAAAGCCGCAACCGCAGCGGCTGTATAGGTGCCAATTCCTGGCAACGACAATAATGAGCCCAGATCACTGGGCACTTCATTGCCATACTCATGGGCAATGACGGTAGCGCATTCTTTTAGCCGTAATGCTCGCCGCGGATAGCCGAGACGGTCCCATGCTTTTAAGATATCGGCGGTGGGAGCATGGGCCAGATCGCGCGGCTCCGGCCACCGATGCATCCACGCCTGCCAGAGAGGTTCCACACGAGCCACCGGGGTTTGCTGGCTCATCACTTCACTGACCAAGATGCCCCACGCGCTCGTCGCTGGCGTGCGCCAAATAATCTCCCGGGCGTTATGGGAATACCACTGAATAACAGTATTCTGAATATGCGCTAAATCTTCTGGAGGGAGGAGCTGAGGTGATGGTGATGTGTGCATGAGAACGCTCTATTCTATCGTGCCTATTTCCACCAGCGCTACCGCCGTGTAAAAATACTCACTATGACAGGTTTATCGCGGGACCCGCAAGCCGTGTGGAAGGGATTGCTTGAGGGCAATCGCCGCTTCGCCGAAGGCGCCCCGGAGCACCCCAATCAATCAGTGAGCCGACGCGCTGAATTATCTTTGAAGCAAGAGCCTCGCGCCGCTGTACTCACGTGTGGCGACTCGAGAGTTCCGGTTGAATTGCTTTTTGACGTCGGCTTGGGTGATACCTTTGTGGTTCGTACCGCTGGCGAAGTCGTCGATACCGCGGTACTAGCCTCCCTCGAATTTGCGGTGGCCAATCTCGGAGTGGAATTGGTTGTGGTCCTTGGACACGCTTCCTGTGGTGCCGTTGAAGCTGCTGCCCAGGTGGTTCTTGAGGGAGCACAAGTGCCCACTGGCCATCAGCGAGCCATCGTGGAGCAAATTGCCCCGTCCATCTTGGAGGCAAAGAGTCATGGTTTTCACAGCTCGGCAGACTTCGAGCGGGAACATGCTTCGGCGATTATGCGCAAAATAACTCAATTATCGTCGGTGATTAACGCTGCCGTTGAAAAGGGTGAGACCGCAATGGTAGCTGCCCACTACAGTATCGTCGATGGCCATGTAGATACCGTGAAAACCGCAGGTTTTTGACGGGACTGAGAGAAAATACTGGCAACACACCGCCGGTTAAGCGCGCTTGTTAGGTAGTTTCGCTTTAGGCTTAGGGTGTGGATCGCCGAGATAATCATTCCAGTTATTCCCGCCCGCAGTCACCTGCACCAGGAGCTCCCCGACGGCGGGGTACCGACCATGCTGATCATGCTGGGCCGAAAAGGCTCCCCGAGATTTATTATCGACGCCGTCGTTGGGCCGCCATCATTATCGTTGCGGCCATCGCGCTGCCGCTCATCTTCCTACTAACAACTCGGGGTAGCGATAATTCTGCCCCCGTCGCATCGACTGTCACCAGTACCTCAACAAAGGCGGTCATCGCCTTGGACGAGCCTGAAAAGACGAGCGTACCGAGTGTCACAATCACCCTCGAGCCCTCGGATGAAAGCGCGGACCAACCAGCAAAAGAAGTCGATCCCACTCTTCCACCGGAAAACCCGGCAAACGAGCAAGCACCTGAAGTGAAAAAGACCTGCGAATTAGCTGACCTGATGATCACCGCCTCAGCTGACAAGATTTTCTATAACGATAAGGAGCTCCCGAGCTTCTTCATGACGGTGAAGAATCCCACCGAAGCGGACTGTTCCATTGATCTTACTTCTGATGTTTTACGCTTCGAGGTTTACCAGCTGGCGAATAATAGCCGCATGTGGGCAGATATTGATTGCAACGCCCCCGTGGGGCTCGGTACTCAAATATTCCCGGCAGGCAAAGAGCGCAAATTTGAAGCGCGCTGGTCTCGGACTACCTCAACCCCTGAAAGCTGTGCCAATAGACAACCAGTACCAGCCGGAGCCTACTATTTGCACACCGTCATGGGCTCCAATGCTTCCCAGCCTTTCGATTTCAAACTGGGATAGGAGGCTATAGAAAAAGTCTCAGCGCATCGAGGAGGGTATCAACCGTAAAGACGGTGATGCCCTCTATTTTTTCCTCCGTGCGCGGAATAATCGCCTGCTGATAACCCAGCCGTTTAGCCTCTGCTAAGCGACGTGCAAGATGGGGGACCCGTCGAATCTCGCCAGCTAAACCCACCTCTCCTAAAACCACAGTTTGAGGCGGAAGCGATTTCCTCGCCATTGCTGAGGCAGTCGCTAAAGCGATTGCCAGATCGGTTGCGGGTTCACCCACCTTCATCCCTCCAACGGTCGCCACATAGACTTCCTTGTCGTGGGTCCGTTTGCCCGCGCGCGCTGATAATACAGCGAGCACCATGGGAACCCTGGTGGCATCCAACCCAGTAACGGCGCGCCGGGGGTTTTTGGATTCAGTAGGTACCACTAGTGACTGCACTTCTGCCAAAATTGGACGCACACCATCCATGGCTACCGTGACAGCAGTGCCATCGGGGGTGGAATCTCGATGGGAGAGGAAGAGCCCCGAGGGATCTGCGACCTCCTTGATACCGTCGGATTGCTGCTCAAAACATCCCACCTCATCGGTGGCCCCGAAGCGATTTTTAATACTACGCAGAAAACGCAAACTAGAGTGCCGGTCACCTTCAAAATTCAAAACCACATCGACGAGATGCTCGAGAACGCGCGGGCCGGCCACAGTGCCGTCCTTGGTGACGTGACCTACCAAAATAATAGGTATTCCAGAGCGTTTAGCCACAGTTGTTAACGCTGCGGTGACTGCGCGTGATTGCGCCACCCCACCAGATACGCCCTCAACACCACTAAGAGACATAGTCTGCACAGAATCGACTATGAGCAGACTTGGTTGCAACTTTTCAATATGGCCAAAGAGAATATCCACATTGGATTCGGCTGCGAGGTAGAGGCTTTCCTCTAAAGCGTGGGTGCGCTCCGCGCGCATACGCACCTGGCCAGCAGATTCCTCGGCGGTAGCGTATAGGGCGATACGAGGAGATCCATCGGGATTTTTTTCCTTAGCCCACTTCGAGGCCACTTCTAAAAGGAGCGTGGATTTACCAACCCCAGGTTCGCCAGCCAGCAGAATAACAGATCCGGCGACGATTCCGGCTCCTAGAACTCGGTCGAGTTCTCCGATTCCGGTACTCACCGAGGGCGCATCTTCAGGATTGATGCGAGTGATCGAGGTAGCGGGGGATGTTGGCGTGAGAGCTGTGCCTGCGGAAGGGACCTGGTGGGCTACGGGTTGGACCATTCTCTCTTCCATGGATCCCCAGGTACCGCATTCGGGGCACCGTCCTAGCCACTTGGGGCAGGAATAGCCACATTCCGCGCAGATATGAGTGCTCCGTACTTTCTTCGCCATAGCCTCTACCTTACAAAGGTCAAAAAAATACTGCGCTCATCGAAGCGATCAGCGCAGCAAAGGAAAGAATATTAGTGCTCGGTATGGCTGTGTTCGCGGTCGTGCTGGCCAGATTCGAGTACGGGGGCCGCAGTGGTGGCATCAACCACGATCGAGGAATCGTCGAAGACGAAAGTCACCTCTTTGGTGCCGCCGTAGGAAAAGCCCGGGTTAGCAATGGTGGTGCTGATATGGTTGACGCAAGCGCCCTTAGGTTCGACCAATTTCTTCATTTCAGAGGGGATATTAGCTACCAAGCTACACCCGTGCTTTAAAGAGCTATCGCCTTTAAGGCTTGCCTCCACACCATCGATGCTGACGGATTTCAGGGTGTGATCAGCATTGGTGTCGTCTTGGTTAATAGCAGTAAATTTCACCCCAGCGGTGCCATCGGGGGCAACCTGAACGGTCACGTCGCGCACCGCGATAGCGCCGTTGGAGGATTCAGCTGAAGCACCATCAACCGCCGCTACCTGACTGGAGGTCTGAGAGATCTGACCTGCCGAGCAAGCGGATAGAACCATGGCCGAAGCGCTGGCAAGTACAAGAGCGGCACTAAGCCGGCGAGTGGATTTAAAAGGCTTCACGGTACGCGTCCTCCAATTAAAGGTATGTTCATGGCTGTGGAGCTACAAAATTCTTGAGCTGGTAGAAAATTATAGTGATTCTCTACCACTTTAGCCGGTAGCTAGGACGACGCCTTCACTTTTGTGGTTAAAAGGTGTGATGTGGGGTCAATGGAAAGACGGAATAGACAGAAAAACTGTGAGCTAAATAATATTCTGATCTTCTCTGAGAAGAGATATCCAGTAGCCCGCGAGCAAAGGCCACCTCCTCGTATCCATTTCCCGTTGTTGTGACGTGTTAGTATATGAAAAGATTTGGTCACTGCGCGCTTTTTCAATCGCCACCGCTTAGCAATAATGCTGGGTTGACAGCTGAGATGATGTGGAAAAGATTGTAGCCCGAAGTAAATTTGCTCATAAAGGAGACTTGGTTATGGATTTCAAAGTCGGCGATACCGTAGTTTATCCGCACCACGGTGCAGCCGTCATTGAGGCGATCGAAGAGCGCGAGATGAACGGTGAAACCGTTGAATATCTCGTCCTGCAGATTCATCAGTCTGATTTAGTCGTGCGCGTACCATCCAAGAATACCGAGCGTGTCGGGGTCAGAGATGTAGTCGACGATGCTGGGCTGCAAAAAGTCTTTGGTTTCCTGCGTGAAACCGACGTCGAGGAAGCAGGTAACTGGTCCAGGCGCTTTAAAGCCAATCAGGAACGCCTGGCCTCGGGTGATGTTAATAAGGTAGCCGAAGTTGTGCGCGATTTATGGCGCCGCGATCAGGGGAAGGGCCTATCCGCTGGCGAGAAGCGGATGTTGGCAAAGGCGCGCCAGGTTCTGGTAGGTGAATTAGCGCTTGCGCAGATTAAAGATGAGAAGCAGGCAGAAGATATCCTCGCTGAAGTGGATGCCACGATCATCCGCCACCAGATGGTATCCCCCCAGGCTGATCAAGAGTCCAAAGATCTCGATGACACACCCGTGGAACTCGACGATCTGAGCTTCGACGATAAAGACTAGGACCCCAAAATATAACGATGGGTGGTTGTGTAGATCAGGTAACTCAGCTTCCTGCCCGTCCTGTGGTGGCTCTTATCGCAGCGGCGGGCAAGGGCTCACGTCTTGGCGCTGATCTTCCCAAAGCCTATGTGGCACTACGGGGGAAAACCCTCATCGAGCGCTCAGTACGCGCCATGATTTACTCTGGTGTTGTCGATGAAGTCATCGTTATCATTAGCCCAGCGATGGAAGCACATGCTCGTGCGATTCTGGAGCGAGCTGGTCTGCTTCACGCTGAAATACCCGTGCGCTTAGTTTTTGGCGGTGGTGAACGGGCTGATTCAGTGTGGGAGGGGATCCAAGCGATCGCGTACCCAGAAGCGGTTGTGCTCGTCCACGACGCAGCGCGCGCTCTCACACCGCCCGGCATGATTGCCAGGGTGGCGCGGGCCGTTTTGCAAGGGTATAAAGCAGTAATCCCGGTGCTGCCTGTAACAGATACCATCAAGGTGGTTGAAGGCGATACCGTGGAGCGCACCCTCGACCGCGAGAGCTTACGAGCAGTGCAAACCCCGCAAGGTCTCGACCTTCAAACAGCTCGCGCGGCGAATGCAGCCTACTTTTCTGGGCCACCGCACTTCCAGGCCACCGATGATGCCTCCCTCATGGAGTGGTTTGGGGTGCCTATTAGTTGTGTGGCGGGTGACCCCATGGCCTTTAAAATCACCACTCCCATCGACTATATGCTGGCCAAAGCCGTCACTGATGAGGCGGAACCGACAATATTTGAGGTCCCCGATGACTAAGCCCATAATCCCCCGTGTTGGAATCGCAACCGACGCCCACCAGATCGATTCCGCTCAACCATGCTGGATAGCCTGTCTGTTATTCCCCCACGAATCCGGCTGCGAGGGACATTCCGATGGTGATGTCGTGGCGCACGCTCTTGTCGACGCCCTCCTCTCAGCGGCGAATCTTGGCGATCTTGGATCCTTCGTTGGAGTAGGCCGCAAAGAATATGACAATGTCTCCGGTGCTAGATTGTTGAAAGAATGCCGTGAGCTGCTTGAGTCTAAGGGTTTCGTGATCGGTAACGCCGCTGTGCAATTAGTGGGACAGACCCCGAAGATGGGGCCCAGGCGCGAAGAAGCCGAAGCGAAAATGTCGACGATCGTAGGCGCCCCAGTGTCGTTATCGGCCACCACCACCGACCATATGGGCTTTACCGGGCGCGGCGAGGGTCGGGCAGCCATCGCAACCGCGGTGGTATGGGTAGCAGACTGATCGAGAAGCCGAACGATTCTAGGTGGGTTGATATCTGCGCCGGAAAGGAAGCGGCGAATCGAGTGCGCTCGCTGGTGGGACATGTGCGCTAAGAGCAGTCGGCGATAAGAGCCAGCGATGGGGCGCTAGCCTTCATCCAGTGGCTATCAAGCATGGTTACCTAAAGATTTAAGTACTTTAATAACTAAAGGCAGTTAAATGGACGCTCAGATAAAGGCATTTCTGCGTATAGGTCACAGTTGGGGGTAAAAGTCCGCAAAATCTAACACCCCTCCCTTGAGTTTTATTCATTTATCGATACATAATACAAACAACTTTGGGTGTCACTGACCAGATAGCAGCATAGCTGGATCAGGCATAACCGAGGTAAGCGAACGTTTCCCAGCACTTGGCATACCTTTAGCTAAGTCTCTATTGAAGGCGTTTCTACCGTGAGTGATACCCTAAACCCCACTGAGTCCGCCCAAATCAAGCGCGTACTGAGTAATAACGCTGTCCTCGTCACCGTGGGCACGATCCCTCAGGTCCTCGTGGCTAAGGGTGTGGGTTTCCAAGCCAAATCAGGCGATATCATCACATTCTCAGCGCAGCACCAACGCTTCGTCCACCTCAGCCCAGAGCAAGCGCAATTCTTCGAATCATTAAATGCCATAGATACCGAGTTCATCGAACATTTTTCCCAAGCCTTGGATCTCGCCACCGATATTTTAGGGCCCCTTCATCCCAGCGTCTATGTTCTGTTAGTTGAGCACCTCGTCTTCGCCCTAGAACGAGCGCAACGAGATGAATTACTCAGCAATGGTATTACCGGGGAAATTCGAGCGGTTTTCCCCTTGGAGTACTCCGCCGCTGAGGTGATGTTGCAATATATCAATTCTCAGCTGGACGGGACACCCCTGCCCAAGAGCGAAGCTGGCTTTATTGCGCTGCACCTCAATGCCGCCCTCAGCGGAACCAGTGTGCGTAATTCCCTAGCCGCCGCTAATGAACTCGCCTCATATCTTCGATTTATTCGCGAAGGTTTGAATCTATCGGCTTATGATCTTGACCATTTCGATTCCGGGCTCGAGCCCACCATCGCTCGCCTGATTCGTCGACTTCGCGGGGGAATAGTACGCAGCAATGCAGCTCAACCCGTGATTGCCCAACAATTGCATACAGAATATTCCCTCGCACGGCAGCTTATCTGCCGTATTCTCGGTAGCCCTGATTTTCCTCCCACAGCCGGTGGGGAAGCTGCTTATCTCGCGGTTTTCCTCCACGGGCTGATGCAGGATCATCATATGTCGGCACCTCAACTATAGAAAGGACAGATCATGAAAGACGCAGTCTTTACCGGTCTGCAGAAACTCGGTAAAGCTTTGATGGGAGCTGTCGCCGTCCTGCCGGTCGCCGCTCTGCTTATGGGTATCGGTTATTGGATTGACCCGAATGGGTGGGGAGAAAACAGCCTTGCAGCCGCCATCCTCATCAAATCCGGGGCAGCCGTGCTTGATAACCTCGGCCTCATCTTCGCCGTGGCTATTTCCTACGGCCTCGCCAAGGATTCCAATGGCGCCGCCGCCCTCTCCGGCTTTATCGGGTTTATGACAGTAACAAGTTTGCTCAATGCCAGCGCCGTCGCTGGCTATAAGGGCATCGATGTTGATTCTCTTGACGGGGCAGGCAAACTCGAATGGCTCTCCTACGGGTGGGGTGCGGTAGGAAATAAAAATGTCCTCTTTGGCATTATCGTCGGCATCCTCGCCTCGTGGGTCTATAACCGTTTCCACAACACCAAACTTCCCGATTACCTGGCCTTTTTCTCCGGCCGTCGCTTAGTGCCGATCCTCACTTCGATCTTCTCTATCGTGCTCGCCGGCATTCTCTATATCGTCTGGCCTTTCGTCTATCACATCCTCTTCGACTTCGGTGAGTCCATTCAAAGTCTCGGCGCACTTGGCGCCGGCATCTACGGTTTTGCTAACCGGCTTCTGATCCCCACCGGTTTGCATCACGCTTTGAACTCGATCTTCTGGTTCGACGTCATTGGTATCAACGATATCGGCAACTTCCTTAAGGGTGGAGAAACAATCGCCGCTGCCGCTAGCGCCACCGACGCTGCCTCCTGCCCGGGCAATTGGACCGGTACCGTCTGCGAAGCGGTCGGATACGTTGGTCGTTACCAGGCTGGTTTCTTCCCAGTCATGATGTTCGGCTTGCCAGGTGCTGCTCTTGCTATCACGCTGCGCGCTCGCCCTGAGCGTCGTAAAGTCGTCGGTTCCCTGATGATGGCAGGCGCTCTTGCTTCCTTCTTTACCGGGGTGACCGAGCCTCTTGAATTCTCCTTTATGTTCGTGGCCCCGTTGCTCTTCTTAGTCCACGCATTACTCACCGGCATCTCGGTGGCTATCGCCGCCTCGATGAACTGGACCGCCGGTTTCGGCTTCTCCGCAGGCGCTGTGGATATGGCGCTCTCCTCGCAGAACCCGCTGGCCAACGAGTGGTGGATGCTACTCGTTATGGGTGTGGTCTATTTCGCGGTGTACTATTTCGTCTTCTACGCCCTCATCGGATGGCTCAATATGCGCACTCCTGGCCGCGAAGATGAAGATACCGAGGTTTCGGAAGCTACCATGGACACCGACGAAGAAGTTGCAACGGCCTCCCGCATCATCATCGATGGCCTCGGTGGTGGCTCCAATGTGGAGAATATCGACTACTGTGCAACCCGTCTACGTGTAGTTGTTAAAGATAATACCCAGGTGTCCGAACAAGTTATTAAGCGCGCCGGGGTCGCGGGAGTTATCCGCCCATCGCAGAAAAATGTTCAGGTGATCATTGGGCCGAAGGTGCAATTCGTCTACGACGAGGTAGCCCGCCAACTCAAGGGCCATCAGGTGGCTCTCGAAGGAGAAAAGGAAATCTAGTGTTTGGATTCGGCAAGAAGAAAGTTAAGCTCAGCGCTCCATTTTCTGGTGCAGTCATACCCATCGACCAAGTGCCGGATGCGGTTTTTGCAGGCGGCATGTTGGGCGAAGGCTTCGCCGTGGTCCCCGATGAGAATATCGAAACCTTTGAAGTTCTCAGCCCCGTCACCGGTACCATTGCAACCTTGTTCAAAACCCTGCATGCCTTCGCACTCAAAACTGATGAAGGCCTCGAGGTGCTGGTCCATATTGGCCTCGATACGGTGGAGCTCAAGGGCGAAGGCTTTAGCCAATTAGCCGCAAAGGGCGACAAAGTTACTGCTGGTCAACCTATTATTCGAGTGGATGCCGCAGCAGTGCGCGCCGCTGGGAAAGACCTTGTGACGCCTGTGGTAATGACCAATAAGAAGCAGGTCAAATCTGTGGTAGTAAATGCCAACAGAGCCTCGGCCCAGGACGAGATCGCAACTGTTTCCCTTGCCTAACATTAATAAAGGCCCTTCCCCTAGCGTATAAGCGCTAGGGGAATTTTTATCGAACGATCTGATACATGCGGTTATGGGGTGGATAATCTAGACTGATGGTGTGAATTTACGCATCTTTGACACAGGTACCCGAACGTTAAGAGACTTCGAGCCCCTTCAACCAGGGCACGCCACGATCTACCTGTGTGGTGCCACTCCCCAAAGCCAACCCCATATCGGCCACGTGCGCTCTGGGGTTGCCTTCGATATTCTGCGCCGCTGGCTCATAGCCCAAGGGCTCGATGTAGCTTTTGTACGCAACGTCACTGATATCGACGATAAAATTCTCACCAAAGCGGCAGAGAATAATCGGCCGTGGTGGGAATGGGTGAGCACCTACGAGCGCGAATTCACCTCCGCGTACCAGCAACTGGGTGTGCTTCCTCCATCTGTAGAGCCGCGCGCAACCGGACATATCACCCAGATGATTGATTATATGCAGCGCCTGATCGACCGCGGCTTTGCTTATGCGGTCGCAGGTTCGGTCTATTTCGATGTCACTGCATGGGTTAGCGCCGCAGGCTCGGATTATGGTTCCCTATCTGGCAATAAAGTAGCAGATATGGACATGTGCGAATCCGAGCATCCAGGCAAGAAATCGCCACTCGACTTCGCTCTGTGGAAAGCGAGCAAACCTGGTGAGCCGAGCTGGCCGACCCCGTGGGGCGACGGGCGTCCCGGGTGGCACCTAGAGTGCTCCGCGATGGCCACCTGGTATCTCGGAGAAAAATTTGATATCCACGCAGGTGGCCTCGATTTACAATTCCCGCACCACGAGAATGAGATTGCTCAATCTCACGCCGCAGGCGATGGCTTTGCCCAGTATTGGATGCATAATCATTGGGTGACCTTAGCGGGCGAGAAAATGAGTAAATCCCTAGGCAATATCCTGAGCGTTCCTGAGATCCTCAGCACAGTGCGACCCGTGGAACTGCGCTACTATTTAGGATCCGCACACTACCGCTCCGTATTGGAATACTCAGAAGCGGCACTTGTCGAGGCGGCCAGCGGCTACCGACGAATCGAGACATTCATTCACCGCTTCCCCGATGTGGAGATTGGAGAGTGGACCGAAGAATTTGAAGCCGCTATGAATGAGGATCTCGCGGTTCCGCGTGCACTTGCCGATATTCACAACCAGGTCCGGGCTGGCAATAAGGCGCTGGCAGAGAAAAACCCCGAACGCGCACGCGCAATCGCCGCCACCGTTCGCGCTATGACCTCCGTATTGGGCATCGATCCACTCAGTGAGCAGTGGCGTGGCGAAAACCAGCACTCTGCTGCCGCCCACCATGCTCTCGAGGTTCTCATCGAGGCCGAATTGCAGCGCCGCACTCAGGCGCGGCAGGATAAGAATTTTGCGCTTGCCGACGAAGTCCGCGACCGCCTCGCCCAAGCGGGTATCACCGTCACTGATACACCCGACGGACCCGAGTGGTCGCTCTAAGCGCGCTTTTTAACTACACAAAAGGACCAAAATAATGGCAGGTAATCAACCTAATCGTCCCGGTTTGCGGAAAACAAATAAGAAGGGCGCTCAAAAAGGATCGGGCGGAGTCAGACGCCGTGGCTTAGCCGGAAAAGGTCCTACCCCTAAGGCCGAAGACCGGGTCTACCATCAGGCCCATAAGCGCAAACTAGAGCGCGAGCGTCGCAATAGTGGCCGGCACCAAAAAGATGATCAGCATGAACTCGTCGTAGGACGCAATCCTGTGGTTGAATGCCTACACGCACGGGTACCAGCCACGGCCTTGTATATCAGTGAAGGGACGCGGAATGATAACCGTCTCAGTGAGGCGGTCCAGATAGCCCACGCGCGTTCGATTCCGCTGATTGAAGTGGCTCGCCACGAGTTGGACCGGATGACCGGGAATGGGATGCATCAAGGCATCGGTTTAGAAATCCCCCCATATAAATACGCTGACGTGAACGATCTCATCACTAAGGTGCGCGAATCTGGGGAAAAAGGCATGATTGTGGTGCTCGACAATATCACCGATCCGCGTAACTTGGGTGCGGTGATCCGATCCGTTGCAGCCTTTGGAGGCCACGGAGTGGTCATCCCTGAGCGCCGGTCCGCGTCCGTGACCGCAGTGGCTTGGCGTACCTCCGCCGGTACCGCTGCGAGAATGCCCGTTGCTAAAGCCACGAATATCACCCGTACGATTAAAGAATTCCAACGTAGTGGCTACCAAGTGGTCGGGCTCGATACCGGCGGCAATGCCACGCTAGATAACTATGATGGCACCGATAATGTGGTCATCGTGGTGGGGTCCGAAGGAAAAGGGATTTCGCGCCTCGTGCGGGAAAACTGTGATGAACTGATGAGTATTCCCATGGCCAGCTGGGTAGAAAGCCTCAATGCCTCCGTGGCCGCAGGTGTCGTACTCAGCGAATTCGCTCGTCAGCGTCGTCGTTAAGCGCGCTGAAAACCGAAGAAATCTATCGCTGCGTCAACGGCCTCAAAGCGATCAGTTCCAGGGCCTAGCACCGTTGATTCAACTGGTTGTGCTGTAGGAATATGGTGGCCGACGCCCTCGAGAATATAGGCTACTACACTGCCATAGTCGAGATACTGATAGCCGCTTAAGCCCGTCACCCGTGTGGCTAGGCGGTTTTCTCGATTCAAGACTGCATAATAGTGGGCGGTGTCCTCTAAGCCCAGGACGCGCCCGCGATTATTGCGGGATACCAACTGAATATCGCCACCAGCGAAGGGAATGATGGGATCATCGGTGCCGTGCATCAAAAGTGTCGGCGTAGGGATATAGCCGTGTGCGCTACACAAGAATTCTTCCGCCACCGGTTGCGTGGCACCGATTATGAGAGCGCCAGATATTAGCCCTGGGTATTCGTGGAGCAACCGAAAGACCATATGGCCGCCATTGGAAAATCCGCCGCAGAATACTCGCCCGTTGGGGGCTATGGATCGGGCTAGTTCGTTGATAAAGGCAGCATCGTCAGTTTCGAGGAGTCGGGTGCGCTCAGCGAAGTATTTTCTTCCGTCATTCCAGTGCCGTCCGATTCCCTCGGGGTAAATAACGTGGAGGCCGTAATCGTTGAGCCGGTCCCACTGGTTGCCACTGAAGTGGCGGATTACCTGCGCTGATTGCGTGGATCCGTGAAGAAAGATGAAGATATCTCCACTAGGTTGCGCCGCTGGGTTGAAAAGGTACTGGCGCTCTTGGCCGGTTGAGGTGTGAAATACGGCCCGCTCTATACTCATACTGTCCTATTTTAGGCAGTAGCCTAAAGAGTATGGAGAAAAAGCGTGTCCGCAGAAGTTCCCTCGCCTCCCTTGCAGCCGAACTTGGAGTCTCGCGCACCACAGTCTCCAATGCCTATAACCGCCCCGAAGAGTTATCCCCACAATTGCGGAGGAAAATCCTAGCCACCGCAGCCAAGCGCGGCTACCCAGGCCCGGACCCCATGGCACGCGGATTGCGCACCAAAGAGGTTGGGAGCGTGGGGGTGCTACTCACCGAGCATATGACCTACGCATTTGAGGATATGGCTTCGGTTGATTTCCTCGCGGGTATGGCCACTGCTTCGACGGGAAGCCAAACCTCCTTAACTCTCATACCTGTAGGTCCCCACGCAGAGAATGATTCCGTGGATTTACTCAACCAGGCTGTGGTCGATGGTTTTGTCATCTACTCGGTGGCAGCGGATGAACCCTTTCTTCGCGCTGTGGAGCGCCGCGGATTACCTGGGGTCATCTGCGATCAACCCAAGGGTGATCTGCGCTTTCCCTTTGTGGGAATAGACGATAAAAAAGCTATTGCTCCCGCAGCCCAGGCGCTTATCCATGCTGGCCACCGATCAATCGGAATATTGTGTATCCGCCTTTCACCACAGCCAAATAATGGGCCAGTTCTTCCCGATCGGCTCCGCCAGGCCAAGCATCATGTGCAACGTGATCGCGTGCTCGGTGCCCTTGAGGTCTTCGCGGCAGCCGGAATTGATCCGCAGCACGTGCCCATCATCGAGCGCCATCTCAACGATATGGAGAATAACTACCAGGCAGCTGCTGAGTTGCTAGGAAGCCATCCCCATCTGACCGCCATTTTATGCACCACTGACACTATGGCTTTGGGAGTAATGGCCTACGCCCGAGATCACGGTATGTCCATTCCAGCACAGCTCTCTCTGACCGGTTTTGACGGCACGAGCACAGCACTGATAAAGGATCTCAGCACCGTCATCCAACCCAATAAGCTCAAGGGGGAGTGGGCTGGGCGCATTCTTTTTCAGCAACTGCAGGGAAAAGAGATCAGTCAGCGAACTCTTCTTGAGGTGGGATATAATCCTGGTCAAACAGTCGCTTCCCCAGATGAGGATAAAAACTCCTGACGCTGGAGGTATAGGTCCTCGAGGAGGTCTGCTACTGCTGCACAATCGGCCACGCGTTTCCTGGCGTGGGTGAATCCTTCACCTACCTTGACTGATAGATCGCACGGGCGCAAGACGTCAAAGCCATCTTCGTCGGTCGTATCATCGCCTAAGAAAATGACAGCATCGGGTTGGTACACCGAGGTGGCTATGCGGATCCATGAACCTTTGTTGATATCTAAGACCCCAGCTTCGACTATATTTTTGCCAGGCGCAATAGTAACCCCTGGAATATCGACGGCTTGGGCTAAGGCCGCAATATCGGCAGACTTGTGCTGATCGGCGGCCATGAGGTGGAGAACGCGATGAAAGGGCTTGTATTCAACAAAGGCGCCAGGTAGATCTGCAATAAGTTCTTCAAATCGCTCCGTGACCTTATCGAGTGCCGTGGCTCGTTCGGGGCTCATCGTGGTGGCGAGGAGCTCGGACTCGGCCCCATGGGAGCCGGCCAGAATGATATCACCGCGTGGATCTAGCCCAGATACGCTCGCCAGGCCGCGGCGATCGCGCCCGGAGAGAATGGCAACCGTGGTATCACGCAGAACACTTAAATTCTTCAAGGCTGCCATGGCGCGCTGGTTCACGGGAACATGGGTGGGGTCAGGAGAGAATTCTGCCAAAGTTCCGTCGAAATCAGAGATGACCAGAAGGGAAGGGGCTTCGGCGATCATGGGAGTGCCAATCCAATAGCTCTCGGTTCCACCGATGCTGTCAGCGGTTCACGCAGCACCATGCTATCGGGCTGCGGGCGGGTAATCTCGAGCGGGCCCGTCGTGAGAATATCCTGTAGTGCATCGTGGATATAGCGTGTCTTAGCTGTGCATACGAGCTCATCTGGGGGGGAGATGGAAAAGTCCGAGAAGCTCACAGTTGTAGCCTCATCGATGAGCGCCGGAGCGGAATCCTTTTTATAGTTAGCTGTTGCTGTAAACTGCGAACATCCGCTGAAGCCCACAATGGTGGAATTACCAAAACTGATAGTCACCTTCGTTGCATTATCATCTGGAAGGGTCGAGGGCAGATCTGCGCTACTAAACACATCGGTGACTTGCCATGTGGTGCCTACTAGGGTGGGGGTGGGTGCGCACGCGGATAGCGCAAGAATACCCACGAGTAAGAGACGTTGTTTCATCGGGAAGATTCCTTCAAAGCGTCGAGATAGGAGCGAGCCCACAGATCAACATCATGCGTTATAACCTGCTGGTACATGGTGAGCATCCGTTTCTGGGGGATTTCCGGTTGCGTTGCTAGTGCCATCATCGCATTATGAATCTCAGCCTTAATAGATTCACTATCGAAGGGATTGCACAAATATGCGTCGACGAGCTCGGTGGCTGCGCCAGCAAATTCGCTGAGCACCAACGCCCCAGACCCGTCTCCGTGGCAAGCAACATACTCTTTAGCCACCAAATTCATGCCGTCCTTGAATGGGGTGACCAGCATAATATCGGCGGCGCTATAGAGCTCGATCAGACGCTCCTTCGACAGCGATGCATGATGGTAGCTCACCACAGGCTTACCTAGCGCCCCAAAGCGCCCATTGATGCGACCAACGGCCTCTTCAACTTTGCTGCGCGTGGCCTGATAGTGGTCGATGCGCTCTCTGGAAGGAGTGGCGATCTGAACAAAGCTGGTGCGGTGATCAATCAACCCCTCCTCGAGTAAACTTTCCAAGGCCTCCAGTCGCTGTAAAATCCCCTTCGTATAGTCTAGGCGGTCAACTCCCAAAATGAGTGTCTCGGGATTACCCATCTCCCTACGTACACGAGTTCTGTCTACGTGGGCTGATACAAAGGGCTCAGGATCAATAGAGATTGGAAAGGCGGCCACTTTAACTACGCGATCATCATCGGTGTGAATTGTAGCGTTTGGCTGGCGGACCTTTACGGATCCACTGACTCGCTCTGGATGGTAGCGATCGACAATATCGAGGAAATTTTGGGCATTGGATATCAGGTGGAAACCGATGAGGTCAGCGCCCAACATGCCCGCCAGGATATCGGTGCGCCACGGCAGCTGGCGAAAAAGATCCGGGGCTGGGAACGGAATATGTAAAAACAGCCCAATAGTCAGATCAGGGCGCAGCTCCCGCAAGAGGCCAGGTACGAGCTGGAGCTGATAATCTTGGACCCATACCGTAGCCCCGGGGGCTGCAACACTGGCAGCCTCTTCGGCAAATTTCACATTCACCGCGTGATACGACTGCCACCAATCGTAGCGATATTCTGGGCTTACAATAAGGTCGTGGTACAGCGGCCATAGCGTGGCATTAGAAAAGCCCTCATAGAAATTCTCGTAATCGACGCGAGTCAACTCCACAGGATGGAGGAGAATGCCGTTATCGGTATGAAAGGGTTCTAGTTTTTCTACGATGGCTCCGGGCCATCCCACCCAACACCCGGAGTGTTTGCTTAAGATGGGGGACAAGGCACTAACCAGTCCACCTGGGCTCGGGCTCCACGTGGAGGCCCCAAGGTTATCAATAGTCAAATCTACCGGTAGTCGGTTAGCCACCACCACGAAATCATGGGTGCCTGTGGGCGCGTGAGGGGAATTCATGCATCTTAGTCCTCTTAAAAAATCTCCCCCAAAAAGTTTGGAGGAGAAGGTGGTGTAATAATGCTACCGCGATACCTTCGTGCGGGCCTTAGGCCTGAGTAGCCTTGGTAGTCTTCTTCGTCGCTTTCTTTGTTGCCTTTTTAGCAGTGGTTTTTTTAGCCGCTGTCTTTTTAGCGGTGGTTTTCTTCGTTGTCTTCTTAGTGGTGGTCTTTTTTGAGGCCTTCTTAGTTGCTTTAGCCTTCTTAGTAACCTTCTTCGGGGCGAGAGCTGCCTCGTGGTCGGCGGCAACCTTTTGGTAGTTGAGGCCCTCAGTTTCGATCCCCAGCATGCACATTAAGGTGACGCCGTCGAAGAAATCGTGAGCATAAGAAGCCACTACTTTCCGAGCAGCTGCTGCAGTTTCCGCTTCCACCGCGTGCAGGGACTCCGCAGGGGTTCTGGTATCAGTGACCTTCGGTGGCAAAGCCTTCTCCTTTGTGAGAATATATTTTGTTCACAATCATGCAAAAGACACATTCTAGCAGAGCTTTTAAGCTTGTGAAAGCGTCAAGGGTGACACGGTCACTTCTTGTCTTTATTTTTTAGCGGCGGTTTTTTACTGCGTGCCACCGGCTTACCATAGGTTTTGAAAGATCCGTAGAAATTCAATCGTGGTTTCCGGCGTATCCTTCGTGCCATCCATTCACCAAATACAACGCCACTGGCAAGTGCTGCCGCTACCGAGAGAGCTACGGAAATATTGGTGAAACTCAGCAGTACCTGTTCATTCAAGGCTGCGTACATTCCCCGATAAATAGCCAGGCCAGGAAGTAACGGAGTGATACCCGAGACCGCGGTAATGAGCGGGGGGATGAGAAAACGCCTGGCAATTAAACCTCCAGCCAAACCAATAACAGAGGCAGCGATGGCAGCTCCGATAATCTCGCTGAGGCCAAAGGGTAGAACCAGGAAATAATAAACAAAAAGCCCAAGCATAGAGTTAAAAGCCGCCGCCACAGTACTCGAGAACTCCGCTCGGCATGCAACCGCGAACGAGAAGGCAGCAAACCCTCCGGCCAGCAGCTTGACCGTGGCTGAAGTAAAACTTAAGAGGCTCAGATTTTCCAGCGGAGGGAGAGTAATCCCTAAAAATTCACTCACCTGGAGTCCGGCACCCACGCCTGCCACGATGGCACCGGTAGAGAGCATCGTTTCAAAGAAACGGGCACTCGCGGTCACAGGAGCCCCCATCATTCCGTCTTGCATGGATTGCACGAGTGAGAGCGAGGCGAGCATCACCACAATGCCCGCTGCGATAATATGCGAAGGAAAGATCGGCGAGGCGTTATTTAAGGTGATTTGATAGGTCAAGGCAGCTGGAACGGTGGTGATGAACCCCCCGAGTAGCATCTGGAAAAAGGTAGGCAGATTATGCCGGGCCAGCACAGCGGAGCTCCATTGAATGAGCACGGCGATAATAAAACTGATCACTGCTGCCGCGAATCCACCCCCTGCGCCTACTGCAACGGCCGCTCCCATGCCACCCCACCCTAAGAGGCTACGCCGGAAGGTGCGCCGCGAGGGAGTCTGAAAAAGTTCGTTGAGGATCTTCTCGGCAACCTGTGGCGGAGTAGCGCCACCGCGGATCGATCGGATGAGGCGGTCGATCTCGCTGAGTTTCGAGAAATCTACATTCATGCGGCTGACCACTCTGAAAACACTCAGTGGCACCTTTTTCTCTACCCCAATAGTGGAGAAGATAGTGATCGTATTAAGAGTGATGTCTACGTGGGTGTAGTGCAGCCCGTAGGAGGTGGTCACTGCTTGAATATAGGCGACGGTATCGCGATTCGATGTCCCCGCAGAGAGAAAAATATCACCGATGCGCGCTGCCAGATCCATGACCCCGGCCACCTCTACGGGGTTGGTGAGATCAATAGGGGCGAGCGGCGAAGGCGGCGGCGCTGCCTTCGCGGTATCGATCGTGGAATATCTGCCGCCTTGCATTGCGACAGTTTTCAACCACACGAGTGGATTAAACACACTTGAGCCTTAGAATTCGTTGAGTACAGTACATCAGTTCTACCCCAAGATAGCCCGCTGCAACGCTATCGGTAAACCCGCGCATTGAAATTCTTGGGGAAGATTAGGTAGTATTTCACAGCAGTGCTGGAGTGGCGCAATTGGTAGCGCACCGGTCTTGTAAACCGGTGGTTGCGAGTTCAAGTCTCGTCTCCAGCTCACTTAAGGCCCCACCCGTGATTGCGGATGGGGCCTTTACCGTTAATTTTCGCGGACAGGTAGCATCCCAGGAGGTTCGCTTTAAGTGGTGGAGCTGGAGTTTTACACGTGAGGCGTAGGCTTAAAAGGCCAGAACTAAAGTACTGAAAGTTAAGGCATGGGGGCTGAGCGGACACGTGCGGAGCGAAGTCCTTCGGAGGAGACGGGCCGGCCTTTCCTTGGGATTTATATACCTCCCCGCCCACTAATTTCTCTGACAGCACACCTAATAGCCTTCACGAGCGTGCTTTTAAGTGGCGCTGTACGCGCCCCTTTCTCAGGGCAATAAAAAGTAGAGGGACAACAGATTTCGCTCTGTCCCTGGCGCTAAGCGGTGCTCGAAGAGTGGGGGGAACTGAGGGGGTATAAATGCTGGTTTAATCTTCGGTGAAATACGATGTTTCGCGTGCCCGCATGCGCTTAAAGCGCATATAGCGACGCAAACCTCGAGGGCGCTTGATGCGCCTGGCTATCCATTCACCTAAGTAAACCCCTGCGCTTAGAGCTGCAGCAATAGCAAGAGCGATCGTGAGATTAGAAAAACCGGTGAGAATTTGCTCGTGGGTCAAGGCATACAGACCCCGATAAATTGCCAAACCAGGTAGCAGAGGGGTCGCGGCTGAGGCCGAGACGATCAGTGGTGGGACCCCGTAGCCGCGCGCTAATAAACCGCCAATGAGCCCAATAAAAGTTGCAGCTATAGCCGAGCTCGTAATACCGCCTAAACCTAAGGGCATCACGGTGAGATAAAAGATACTGGTGGAAAAAAGACTAACGATGCTGGCCACCCAAACCGAGGACCAATCTGCGAAACAGCCACGTGCGAATCCCGCCGCGGCAAAAGCGCCCGCGACAATCCTCAAGGTCATCGAGGCAAAATTGGGATTTGGTTGGGTTTGCATGGGTGGCAAGGGAATACCGAGGTAATTGGACAGTGCAATACCCATCGCTACGCCTGCCACGATGCCGCCGGTGGCGATCATTGTGTCAAAAAATCGAGCACTTCCAGTGACTGGGGAGTTGGATATACCATTTTGAATGGCCTGAAAGAGGGTGAGACCAGCAGCCAAGGCAATAATTCCGGTAGCAATCACCATAGATGGGCGCAATATCAATCCCAGCTCAGCACCTGCGTGGTAGGCCAGGGCCGCCAGTATAGACACAATCAAGCCACCAATGGCATTGAAAAGAAAAAGCGGCATTCCCTTCTTTGATAACTCAGTGGCCACCCACACCACCGCAAAGGCCGCAATCATAGACGTTAAAGCTACCCAAATATCGCCGCCAATGAGCACGGTTACAGCCCCGCCGAGAACAGCCCACGAGGCCATGATGCCCCAAATACCTACCGTGGGTGGAGCAGTTATAATCTCGGTCAAGATTCGATCGGCAGTGTCCACATCGACTCGGCGAGCGTGGATATCTCGAATGAGGGCATCGACCCGCCGAAGACGGTGGTAATCATTGGGAGGGCTGCTGATGACGCGAATGATATTGATGGGTTCGTTATAGTCGCCGCTTATACGGGCGAAGATACGAATGCGACTATTGGTAAAATCAACGTGGGCGTCCCATAATCCGAAGGTCTCTAGGATAGCCTTGACTTGATAGGTGGCGTCGGTATGCGTAGTCCCGGCCGCAATGAGAATATCACCAATGCGCGCGGCTACATCGAGTACCGCGCTGACCTGCACTTGGTCGCTAAAATCAACAGGTGCCAGCGGCGCCAGTGGGGTCGCTCTGGCAACGTCGATAGTTGCTACCCGGTAAGGGGTTTGGAAGAGTGAGCGTACTGCAGCCAAAAGTGCCATTAGTCCAGCATAGATTGCCGTGGCTCTTTGACAAAGAGCAGCACTAAAGCGCCCATGAGCAGCACAATTCCAATACCAAAGATTCCGGCGCGATCAGAGCCAAAGTGCACAACGGCAGCCGAGAATGCCATGGGGGCAAGCCAGCTGACTGCTCGGCCGGTGGTGGCGTAGAGGCCGAACATTTCCCCTTCATGACCTTGAGGAGCCATGCGAGAGAGGAAGGTTCGAGAGGATGATTGGATGGGGCCAACGAAGAGGCACAGGATGAGCCCAAAGATCCAGAAATTCTTCGGCCCCGAGACGAAATACAGGACGACGGAATCGGCAACCATGAGAAAGAGCGATCCTAAAATGACAGGTTTGGGTCCAAAGCGATCGTCGAGAAAGCCGCAGCCGATGGCGCCGAGTCCAGCAACCACATTGGCAGCAATGCCGAAGAGGAGGACATCGCCAGGGGAGAGTTCGTACACGGACACAGCGAGGATCGCGCCAAAAGTAAAGACGGCTGCAACGCCGTCACGGAAAAGGGCAGAGGAAATGAGGAAGTACACCGCAGAACGGTCAGTGCGCCATAAAGTTTTTAAAGTATTGAACAGTTGTGCATAACTCGTGCGGATTCCCCCTGTGGCGATTTGTGGATTCGGGGGGATCTCGGGGACTCTCAGCATGACAGGAACTGCGAAGATGAGGAACCAGAGGGCGGAAAGGGCTGCGACAAGTCGGATATTAAAACCGGCCTCGGTGGATATTCCCAGCAGCCCGCCGTCGCCGGCAATAAAACCAAAATAGCAGCTAGCAAGGAGGATAATGCCGCCGAAGTAGCCGGCTGCCCAGCCGAAGCCAGAAACCCGTCCGACATTATCTGGCGTGGAGATCTGGTTCAACATGGCGAAATAACTGACTTCACCGAGTTCAAAGGTGACCGAGGCGATGGCAAGGATGCCTATACCTAGCCAGAAATAAATCGGGGCATCATTGCGGATGAAGAACAGCGAAAACATCAAAGCTACAGTGATAATGCTCCAGAAGCGGACGCTGCGGCGTCTCGTGCCCCGGGCATCGGAACGCTGGCCTATAACGGGGGCTATCAAGGCAATGAGGACGCCTCCGGCAGCGATTGCCCAGCCGAACCATGAAGTGGCGGAAAAGCGGGAGTCGATATTTTTGCCCACGGACTCGGTGAGATAAACCGAGAATACGAAGGTGATGAGAACGGCGTTAAAGGCTGCGGATCCTAAGTCCCACAGCGCCCACGTGGTGATAGTTTTCTTATCGGTTCGGGTCGCGGCGGCAAAATCAGGGGCTGCCTGAAGTGGTTTGGCAGCGACCGGCGTTGTCGGGGTCATAGAAACAACTTTAAACCCTCGACCTCATTTTAGATAGCAGATTTTTCCCTCAGCAATCGATAACTGCCCTATCCAAGGCGGTCGCCCCGGACAATCCTAGGGGGTATTTTGCCTGCTACTCGTGGGCGTAGAGGGTTTCCTTAGGATTGCCGCGCAATAGTATATAAGTAATTATTCCCGTTCCCATCGCAACGATCAAAGCTACACTCAAGACACCTTGATAGGCCTGATCGAGCGCAATTAAGGAAGCTAGGGGTGAAGTGTCGCCGGAGATGATATGGGCATACGCTTCACGGCCGCCCTCTCCGAATGCCAGAGAGAAGAAAAGCGGAAACAGCGACCCGAGTACGGCAACCGCTAATAAGGTTCCAAATTCATAGGACACCTCTTCCACCGCACTCGCCATTCCCAACCGGCGTTTGGGCGCTGAACCAATAATAGCGGTGGACGTCACGCTCATCACTAAGCCACCGCCCAATCCAACGAATACCAGACCCAGGACTAAGATAGCGAAGTCGCGATCACCGAGGAGCTTCGTGAGGCTCAAGACCATCGTGAGCAAACCTAGACTCATGACGCCAAAACCTCCGGCGATGAGAGGTCGAAAACCGATGCGGTGTAAAAAGGCTCCACCGATAACTGACGTGGGGACGGCCGCGGCCGCCGCGGCTGCCGTTAAAAGCCCTGCCTCGAGAGGGCTGAACCCCAAGACCAATTGTGCGCGCTGCGTGGTGGTGAGTTCTGTGCCAGAGATGATGAACATTGCTATGCCAGCTCCCAGTACTCCAGCGGAAAGCACCGGATTAGCAAAAATGCCCCAGGCAATAACGGGCTCGCTTAAAGAGCCCTGGCGCTGGTGGAAAAGGTAGCCGCTGCCAATGAGCACTATCGATGCGGGGAGTAAAACAGTTAGATCGGCGTTGTGGGCGAGATCCTTAATAATCACGACCGCACTCGCCATGGTTAGCCCCGCCCACAGTGAGGAGGGCGCATCCCAGTGCCGAGAGGGATCAGCGATATTTTTAGGTGCCAGCGCAAAAGTAGCGAGGAAGGCAATGACGACGACCGGAATATTGACTAAGAAGGCTGAGCCCCACCAAAAGTGCTCCAGGAGAAAGCCGCCCATAATCGGCCCCGACGCAGCCCCCAAGGTGGCCACAGAGCCCCACACACCGATGGCAGTATTGCGTTCTTTGATATCACTAAAGGTTAAGCGCAGTAGAGCCAATGTTGCGGGCATCATAGTTGCTGCCCCAGCGCCAAGAAAGGCCCGAGCGGCAATAAGATAAGCCGGCGTTGGGGCGAAGGCTGCTGCGAGAGAGGAGAGTCCGAAAAAGATTAGACCTATTTCAAACATTCGGCGGTGACCAATTTTGTCTCCCAATGTGCCCGTACCCAACAGAAGGCTCGCGAGCACCAGTGGGTAGGCATTGATAATCCACAAAGCCTGCACCTCACTCGGACCTAATTCGTGACGCAGTGTGGGAAGCGCAGTATAGAGAATTGAATTATCTGCTCCCACCATAAAAAGCCCGAGAGAAATGACGGCGAGAAAACCCCACCGCTTGGCTGGCGTAGTAGAAATAGAATCGGAATGTATCGACTGCGGCATGGCTCCTGATTGTACATCCGTTCCTCTAGCTCAACTAGCTCGCTAAGCTGAAGACACATATATTGATAGAAGGCGGCTTTCCTGATAACCGGAGCAGCTAGGAAAGGGTGGAACGATGAAGGAAGAAGAGACGAGAATTCTCGTTGTCGATGATGAACCTAATATCGTTGAACTGTTAAGTGTTAGCTTGCGTTTCCAAGGTTTTAATGTGGCCACTGCTCAGTCCGGCAAGGAGGCCCTCGTGGTGGCTCGAGATTTCCACCCCGATGCGTTCATACTAGATGTGATGATGCCGCATATGGATGGTTTCGAACTACTCCCGCGGCTGCGCGACGAAGGTTTTGATGGGCCCGTTCTATTTCTCACGGCTAAGGATGCAGTTGAGCACCGTATTCACGGTTTAACCATCGGCGCCGACGACTATGTCACCAAGCCTTTTAGCTTAGAAGAGGTGATCACGAGACTCCGCGTTATCTTAAGGCGCGGGACGCCCGCCATGGAGGCCGAGGATAGTTCCAGTGTTTTAAAATACGCTGATCTGGAGCTGAATGATCTCACACACGAGGTCAAGCGCGCCGGGAACGTTATTGATCTCTCGCCCACAGAGTTCAATCTTCTCCGGTACCTGCTTCTTAACGCGGAAGTGGTGCTGTCGAAGGCTAAAATCCTGGACAATGTGTGGCACTACGATTTTGGCGGCGACGGCAATGTGGTGGAGAGTTATATCTCCTATTTGCGCCGCAAAGTCGATACCGGCGATGTGCCGCTTATTCATACAGTGCGCGGCGTCGGATATGTTCTGCGTCGGCCGCGGCAGTAACGGGGTGTAGCTGTGCATGATGCGGTGATGGAAAAATCCTCTCGAACCTCACGGATTACGCGGGCTGCACGCGATCCACGGGTGGGCATCCCCTTGCGTTTTATACTCGTCTTTGTCACTATCTTTATGACCGGCTTCGGGCTGTTGGCTTCGGGTATTGCAATCCAGCGATCCATGGAGGCGGAGGCTTTAACGCGAGTGGATAACGAATTGAGCCAGGGTTTAGAGACCTGGGCTCAGCGTGATGCGCTTTATAACCACCCACAGCGCAATTTATTCTCCCTCCCTTCCGATTATTTTGTGGCTCGGTATTACCGAGATGGAACCTTGGCCTTTGTGAGCCAGCAGGCGGATGAGATTCCCGATACCCGCGATATACGATTCGACGGAGTTCCCCGGACTGTGCGTTCGTGGAATCGCGAAGATAAGGGGGAATGGCGCGTTATTGCCACTCAGCGCGCGGACTTCATTGTTATCGTGGCTAAGGAAATTAGTAGTGATAAAGAATTTCTCAGCCGACTCGCCGCAGGGCAAATATCCATTGGGTTTATTGTGCTGGCCATGGTGGGGATCTTCGCACACGTCATCATTCAACGCACCCTGCAACCGCTGCGTTTGGTCGAGGATACGGCCAAGGCAATCACCACCGGGGACCTCGATCGCCGAGCTCCGGTCTTACCAGAGAATACCGAGGTGGGAGCCCTCAGCCGTTCCATTAACGTGATGATGGAGCAGCTACAGACGCTGATTGTGGAACTAAAGGCCAAGGAAGTGCAGATGCGCCGCTTCGTCGGCGATGCTTCCCATGAGTTACGCACTCCGTTGACCAGCGTGCGCGGTTATGCGGAGTTATATCGCTCGGGCGCTACTCAGGATGCCTGTATGGTCTTAGACAAAATCGAGGAGGAATCTTCACGGATGTCGCTGCTGGTGGAAGATCTCCTTAGCTTGACTCGCGCGGAGGAAAAGCACTTTGAAGAACAGCCGGTGGATCTTTTAGAGATAGCACTATCGGTACTCGATTCCTTGCGGGGAGCCTATCCGCAGCGCGATATCAAGGTGGAAAATTCCGCACAAACCCTCCCCGTCGTCTTAGGTGATAAGGCCCGGTTACGCCGAGTGATTATGAACCTTATGGTCAATGCGTTGAAACATGCTGGCGACGAGGCCACGGTGCGCGTTGTGATTGGAGAGAATGAGTCTGCCTTCTTCATCGATGTGGCCGATGATGGCGTGGGCATCGAAAAGGAAGATGCCGATCATATTTTCGAGCGATTTTACCGTGCAGATACCTCACGTACCCGCTCAACCGGAGGCTCCGGTCTCGGTCTGGCTATAGTGAAGTCCATAGTAGAGGCACATAAAGGTGCAGTCTCTGTGAAGACCGCACCTGGTGAGGGCACAATATTTAGGGTGATTTTGCCCCGATATCACCCCTTCAAAGAGGTCTAGTTCTGGGCGGAGAGCGCTAGGCTTATCTTCAGCGCCGCCTCATCCATGAGTTTAGGGTCTGTCTCATTCATCTTCAGGGCAGTGCGGAAATCATAATCGCCCATATCCGTGGCAGGAAATACGTGAATATGGGTATGGGGTACATCGAAGCCAGCGATGACAAATCCGGCCCGTGGAGCATCAAAAGTACTCACGATAGCCTGACCCACCCGTTGGGCTACAGCGGTTAATTTGGCCCACACCTCAGGCTCAAGATCTGTCCACTTATCTACTTCTTGGACCGGAACCACCAGGGTGTGGCCATAAGAGAGAGGCTCGATGGTGAGGAAAGCCACCACGTCCTCATCGCGGTAAACAAAGCGGCCGGGCAACTCACCATTAATAATCTTGCTAAATACGCTCGTCATATCATCAACACTAGTAGATGAGCTATTTTTTGGGGCTAAACTAATGCCCATGCGCATTCTAGTTATCGGGTCGGGCGCCCGCGAGCACGCCCTTGTTCTAGCTTTATCCCACGATCCAGCTGTCACGACGATCCATGTGGCTCCCGGGAATGTGGGAATGGCTCCAGTAGCTGAGATCCACCCCGAATTCTCGCAGGTTGATTCTCCGTCACAGATGCTTCAAGCGGCACAGGAAGTTGCTGCGGATTTGGTTGTGATTGGGCCCGAGATACCCCTTGTCGCTGGTGTTGCGGATGCGCTTCGTGCTCAAGGATTTGCGGTCTTTGGCCCTAATCAGCAAGCCGCTCACATTGAGGGATCAAAAGCCTTTGCCAAGGATGTAATGGCCAAAGCCGGTGTGCGAACCGCACGCGCGGAGCAGCTCTCCCCAGGCTCGACGGATGCCGACATAGATGCGGCGTTGAATAGATTCGGCCCACATTTCGTTGTTAAAGATGATGGACTAGCTGGCGGCAAGGGTGTGGTTGTCACCGATGATCGCACGGCGGCCCTTGATCATGTGCACACCGTTTTAGGTGCTGGAAACCCAGTACTATTGGAATCCTTCCTGGATGGGCCGGAGGTTACCCTCTTTTGTCTCGTTGATGGCGAGACTGTTATTCCCCTCCTACCTGCCCAAGATCATAAGCGTGTGGGGGAGGGGGATACAGGCCCCAATACCGGCGGCATGGGCGCGTATTGTCCCCTACCGTGGCTACCCGATGACGGGGTGCAGCGCATTGTCGATGAGGTGTGCATACCGGTAGCTAAGGAAATGGTGGCCCGTGGTTGCAGCTATTCAGGTCTGCTCTACGCTGGGATCGCCTGGGGTGCGGAGGGTCCAGCCGTAGTGGAATTTAACTGTCGTTTCGGCGATCCCGAGACCCAGGCGGTGCTGGCTTTATTAAAGACCCCTCTCGGAACGCTGCTGCATGCAGTAGCCACGGAGAAATTGGCCCAGCACCCCGCCTTGGAGTGGGATGACGGCGCGGCTCTGACGGTCGTGCTCGCGGCCCCAGGTTATCCGACTGCCCCACAGCTTGGTGGAGTGGTGAGCGGTGTCGATCATCCGCATATCTTGCACGCTGGTACCGCTCTAAATGCAGCGGGAGAGACGGTAGCTGCGGGGGGACGGGTGATTAATGTTGTGGCAACCGGAGACACTCTAGCTGAAGCGCAGCGGGAGGCCTATGAAATCTTGAGAACTGTCTCCCTTGATGGTTCGCACTACCGTCGCGATATAGCTACGGCCGCGATAGAGGGAAAAATTAAGATTCCGTAGATCTCGACATTACTTAGCGCCGCTGGGGGGGAAGGCGTGATTCTCTTCGCATAAGCGAATCATGCTGGACATAATCGTGAGGTCACCTGGTCAGTTGATGGTTGAAATGATAAGCCCAGTGCCTTCGGAGCAGTGAGCTAAAATTTGGCTTAAGTTAAGGCAAATCGCAGGTTTCTATAACCTGGCACATATGTGTATCAAAGCTCAACTTGCTTCTTCTCCGCGAGATCTGCTGGCATACGTCACCGTCTGCCAGCGGCTTGAACGCCCCAGAATCGGTGATCTGTGGCTTCGGGGGCACCCTTTTCCAGAAAAAATTAAATGGCCCAACCCTTATTTGTGATAACTGTTAATATCATCACATGTTTAAGTTTGCAGAGACCAGATCGCTCATCACACGAGCGCTCATGGTCCTCGCAGTAATCCTCGGGCTAACCTCTGCCCAGATGGCGATTCCTGCGTGGGCCCAAGATGATAGAGCCACAACATCGGTGGCTCCCGATGACATAGTTACGACCCCCAGCGCAGTCCCTGACGATCAACCCGCTCCGGCGGAGGCATCCGACGCGACTGCGCCGATAATAGAAAATAACGATGCTCCGATATCAGTGGCCGCTCCAGATGATAAGAGTCTGGTGCGCTTTGATATCAGGACCAAGGAAGGGCTCGTTAATAGTACCGACGATAGACTCGACTACTGGTCTGGTGAGCGCATTGATCCCATAGTTACGCTCGCGGTCTCAGGTGCAGATGTTGAGTTAAATAATGCGAAAGTAACGATCACCGTACCAAAGACCCGCAGTTCTGACGGTTCGGTAGTGTACAATGAGAAACCAGACTTTGCTCGTCTCGAGTCAGCAGACTCCTCGGAAATCGGCGAAAATGACGATGCTTTCTATGTTGAATATACGTTCAAAAAGCTGAAGAGTGGACAGATTTTCCAGTTCCCACTCGCTTTTGCCTTTAAGAATAGACTCACCCCCAGTGGCGTAGAGGTCACTCCGCAGGCGACGTTTAGTTCCGATGAATTACCAAGCCGTACGGAAAACATCACGTTCACCGCACAGTCGATTTCTCAGTACAAAAGTCGCATTTTGCTCGATGGAGGTTTCACCGAAAAAAAACCTATCAATGATCCACAGGTTGGAATTTATAAATTCAAAAGCGAAACCAAAACCGATCGTGCGCCAAAGGATAAAACCTTTAGATATAAGGTGAGAATTAATCAAGTTCGCCCCTCTGGTGCGCCAAGTGGTAAAGGCCTTTATGACGGCAAGACTGTAACCTACCAAGTTACTGTTCCCGAGGGTGCGAAAGTTGATAAAACCGAGAACTACTGGGTTTGGGATCCAGTAGCTCGTACGCTCACCTATTCCCTTCCTTACGCGAGAAACAAAAGTATTTCAGCCTACTGGTCTGACGGCATTCCACTAACTCTCCGCTACGATGCCGACATTGTAAACCCTGACGGCTCGAAGAAGATCTTCCCCATTTTCCTAAAGAGTTGGGTCGACAAGGGAACTAAAGAGGAAGTCTATGCAGAGGAAACCTCGGTCGGAACGGCCTTCAAAGAAGAAGTCGTACCCTTCCAGAGGGGGAGCGTGGTAAAGGTCGACAAAGTGCGTATGTACGCACTCTCAGACGAGTACCAGGTCGGTTTACCGCAGTACACCGATTGGGTCACGGACGGTGAGGCACTTTCTTATAAGTATGGCAGCCGCCCGCCGCGATACTACCGACCAATCAGCCTGGACGATTCTCAGAAGGGCAAGACACGAGACCCGAAGCTCCTAGCATCTCTTGGCGGTATGAAGTGGCGTATTAACGTCAATCAATCGAATAACGGTTCAGGCTACGACGATAGAACCGGTGGTATTCACGATTTCCTTTATGAGGTGACGGACAGGGACCTTGATCCGGGTCTTTATTACCAAAAGTTCCAGTTCAACAGCAAATTCTTAAGCAATAGCTCGACCTTTAGCAAGAGCGAAATCTATCAGCGAATTCGAGATTCAAAAGTCAAACTATATGGAGTTCGCGATGACGATTCTCGCATCGAGCTGGCAGCGGATCTCATGCCAGGGGATTTTGTTGCCATCAATGACACCGACCGAGAGTATAAAGAGCTTAAGCTTGTATTCGATCCGCCCTTGGAGCTAGATAATATCGGGCTTCCATTCAACGTTTGGGCTTACCCAACAGATGCGGAGCTGGCGTGGTGGAAGCAGGAGCTTGCTCAAACTCCAGCTGAACAAATCGCAGAACTATCAAAGTCGTATTCCAATCGCGCAACAGCTGACGTGCGGCACGAACGCGTCGATGGTGTGAAATTTGATGAAACTAAGTTTGATGGAACTGGTAATAATCCTATCCTTGTGAAGGGTCATCGACCACGTCTGAAGACTTCGATTAGCACCACTCTTGATAGAGAATTCTTCTCCAAAGACGGGTGGGAACTTAGAGAGGCCTACGGGGCCTTTAATCCCACAGATACCCGTACCGCCCTATCCGAGTGTGCTGGTCTTGATAAATTGACCCCTGCTAACTGCGACCGCGTCGCGGCTCTAAACGTGAGAGTCCAAGCGGTTGGAAACTGGGGTGTAACTAAAAATACGGTAAGGAATCTTCGTCAGATTGTGCTTCTACCTCCTGGGGTGGATTACGTGAATACCCTAGGAATCCACGCTGCGGGATCGGGCAAGGTAGATAAATCTCCTGCAGAACCACAGGTTATCCCCAATTACAAGAATACAGGCTTAACGGCTCTGGTCTACGCATTCGGTGACATCGATTACGAAGCGCCCGCACTAGGAAGCTCGAACGCTAATATCGATATCTATCTCACGGTGGATACGACCAAAAATGCCAATTTTGGACCCAACACGGTACAGACTTATTCTGTATGGGACAATGCCGATGAAATTAAAGCCGCAACCCCTAGGGACGGAGGAACGCCCTACGTCGATACCCTCGATCTCGACAAGGACGGCAATACGGATGAAAGCTTTGCTACAGCACAACGTGTTATCGCTCTCGCTGCACCTCTGGAGATTAGTAGTAAAGTTGAAGTCGCTAGTCCTTCAGAGAATTTGGTGTTAGAAACTGCTCACGAAATCGGCAGTACATTTACCTACCAGATGAGTCTGACTAATAACACCCTAATCCCTGCCCAAACGGTGTCCATCCTGGCGCTTCTGCCCGGTGAAGAAGACTACACGATTGTTGCTAACGAAAAGGGGGAGTACCTCGACCGGACCTGGGAGTCTAGGGATGAGAACGGCAACAAAACTACCGGAGATCACTCCGCTTTCCGTACTCCTCTAACTGGGCCTGTAACCACGGTAGAGAAGATCGCCCCCGACGGTACTAAGAATCCAGCCATCGATATGTTCGATATCTACTACACAATGACAGAACAGCCTCAAAACCCACGGCAGCCCATCGGTGGGTATCCAGGTGGCCAGGACGTTGCTGTCTGGAAGATGGCCGAAGATATTGGACCCGATGAATGGGCAAAGGTTACCGCCGTCAAGGCCGTCCTGAAGGCTGGCCAAGTGATCGCGAGTAACGAGAGGGTGTACTTCAACCTTCCAGTGACGATCCCCTTCAGTGAAGCAACTAAGGCTCTCAACTACGGCGATCGCGCTGTCATGTCGGTGGCACTCTCGGGCGCTGGGAATAACTATGTTGAAGCAAACCAAGTCTATGTGGAAGCACTGAAATATATAGTGTCCGGCAAGGTATTCAACGATGTGAACGCTAACGGAGTCCAAGATGACGGCGAACCGGGCGTTGCCAACCTTCGTTGGGTTTTGAAAGAAGCGAACGGAGAAGACGCACTTGATCCTAACGGTCAGCGCATCGAGGGCTCGACGAACGAACAGGGTGAGTACTCGCACGACATCTTTAACCGAGGTGACGGTCGGTATATCGTCTTCGAGAAGGGCGACCCTGCACAGTATTGGACTCAAGATGCTCAAGATGTTTGCCTTACTGCAAAAGAAAAGACCTGCAGTGACGTCAATCTCGAGGGAGCGACGGCAGAATTTAGTCTGAATCCTCAATCACGTACGGCGGTTCGCAATGCTGGTTTGGCCGCGAGACGTGACGTGAAGATAATCAAAACTGACGCGACCTCAGGAGCTCTACTTGAAGGCGTGGAGTTTAATCTAGTTCACAAGAGCTACCCTCAAGTGAATGGCCGCACCGACGCTAATGGTGTGCTCATCTTCAAGGATGTCCTCGTTGGCACCTACGCGTTGGAAGAAGTTGAAGCTCCACGTGGATATAAGAAACCCGACAATACTGAAGTGATCGTTGGACTCGATAATACGATTGATCCGATCATTAAAAAGGTCAGCAATGACCGGCTTCCTGGTACCGTGACCGTGCGCAAGGTCGACAACGCATCGCCTGCGAATCCGCTGAAGGGAGCTAGATTTAAGCTCGCCAAGAAGCTTGAGGATGGATCCTATGCTGACCCCGCACAGACTGCGGTGACCAATGACGAGGGAGTCGCCACATTCGACAACGTGGAGTGGGGAGAATATCAGCTCCTCGAAACTCGCGCTCCTCTTGGCTACAGGATTCCAGATCCGAATATTGTTCACGAGGCAGTAGAAATCAACTCGGAAAGACTCGAATACGAAGTCGGCGATATTGTAAACAACCCAATCACCCGTACTATCACCGCCACTAAGGTGTCTGATTCAGGGGTACCGCTAGAGGGAGTCGTCTTCGAACTGTACAAAAATCTGGACGGCGCTGAAAGCAACACATCGCGTGAGAATTATGAAAAGCAACCGTCCTATACCGCCACCTCGCAAGCTGACGGAAAAATTACCTTCCCGGACGTACTATTCGGAACTTACCTTCTGGTTGAAAAGGAGCCATTGGAAGGGTACGAACCTCTGAAAGAACCGTTGGTGGTCAATGTGACTGAGGTTGGAGATCCAATAGATTACGGCGAACTCACCAACAACCAGATTCGCGGATCTGCTTCCTTCACCAAGGTAGAGGCCGAAACTGAGAAGGTAATTTCTGGTGCGACCTTCGGTATTTACAAGAAGGACCAAGACGGTATTCGCGAAGATCAACCTGTGGATACGCAACGGAGCAACGAACGAGGTGAAGTTTCCTTCAATAATTTGCTCTACGGTGACTACCTAGTCAAGGAAATCACACCCGCCATTGGCTACCTTCTTCCAGAAGAGGAAAGGAATGCTTGGCCAGTGAGCATCACCGAACAGGGCGAAATAGTGAAACTGGGCGTCAACGGGAAAATTGTCAATGACCTCATTCGCGGAGGCTTCAGAGCCAAAAAGGTCGATGCAGTTGATCAGAACCGCGTTTTGAGCGGAGCTGAGTTCGAGCTACGCAAGATCGAGGATGGTGTGGTTATCGATGATGTTATCGATAAGTCCACAAGTGATAACGATGGCAATATCGAATTCGCTGAGCTTCCTTACGGTGACTATGAGTTGCGTGAGACCAAGGCCCCTGAAGGCTGGTTAACGTCTCAAGAGAAGTACACCTTCTCTATAGTTGAGCATGGCCAGGTTGTGGATCTGGGCAATATTGCGAACGAACAAATCACTCGGTCAATTAAGTTCATGAAGGTTGACTCGACGAATGGCGCACCACTAGCTGGTGCCGAATTCGGAATCCATGATGCAAAGGGCGAGCTCATCCGAACCGCCGTCTCCAATGACGCTGGAGAAGTGATCTTCGAGGCCATTCCATACGGTGAGTACACGATCAAGGAAATCGCCCCACCTGCTGGATGGCGCGCATCTGCACAGGCCATCACGGTGACGATTTCTGAAAAGGGTGACCCTATCGAGCTAGATCCGGTACAGAACGATCCAACAATGGTGACAGCGAGGAAGATCGCCGCTGATACCAAGAAGCCACTTGAGGGGGCGGAATTCGAATTACGCCAAGGGGCCTCGGTGATCGCTGAAGCGACCTCCGATTCACAAGGGTTGATTTCGTTTACCGCCGTCAAGCCAGGTGACTACGAGCTCGTTGAGGTAAAGGCGCCGAGTGGCTTCGTCCTAGCAAAGAATTCCGTTCCGATAACGATCGGCACTGAAGCTAAGAATGTTGATCTCGGCGATATCGCCAATGACAGAGTGCCAAGCGAGCCGGGAACAACACCGCTGATTCCGTTCTTGCCGTTTATTCCAGGGATACCTGGCAAACCCAATCCCCCAGCGGAGCCGGGAACGCCAGGTAAGGGTATCGACAAGGATACTAAGAAGGGCATTGAGAAAACCCACCCAGGTGATAAAAATGGTGAAAGCAAGGGAGGGATATCCGCCTTGGCTCAGACTGGCGCCTCTGTGTTCTGGCTCCTCGGTGTTGCACTCGTGCTCCTTCTCTTAGGGGCAAGTGCCCTACTGGTAGCACGCCGTCGTCGAAACTAGGAGAGAATCAGTAGCTAAAATTTTATTCTCCTGTTCCGATAGATAGAAGGCCTCCGCTTCATTAAGCGGAGGCCTTCTGGGTTTCTATATTGTGCCATTACCACATACTAATTGTGCTTATTTGGTGACTTTTAGGTTTCGTCGTACATCCCTATCGCCGATCTAATATCATGATGGGGTGGCTGAAAAAACAAATATTGTAAACGTCCTATCCAACCGATATGCTTCCGCAGAGCTGGTTGATCTGTGGAGCCCTGAGGCAAAAATCATCATGGAGCGACAGCTGTGGATCACCGTGATGCAAGCCCAACGCGACCTGGGCGTAGATATCCCAGCAGTGGCAATTGCCGCCTACGAGGGTGTTCTTGACAACGTTGATCTTGAGTCGATCGCAGCCCGTGAGCGGAAAACACGCCATGATGTCAAAGCGCGGATCGAGGAATTTAATGCTCTAGCGGGATATGAGCATATTCATAAAGGGATGACTTCCCGAGATCTCACCGAGAATGTCGAACAGCTACAGGTCTATCGCTCCTTCGAAATTGTGCTGTCTAAGGCGGTGGCTGTTGCCCACCGTTTGGCCCAGCGGGCAGAACAATATGCTGGTCTTGTTATGGCTGGACGCTCCCACAACGTCGCTGCTCAAGCCACCACTCTCGGAAAACGGTTTGCAACCGCAGCGGAGGAAATGCTGATTGCCATTGAGCGAGCCGAGAATTTCCTAGATACCTATCCTTTACGGGGCATAAAAGGCCCCATGGGAACGGCGCAAGATATGCTCGACCTGGTGGGAGGCGACGAGGCCAAACTTACCTCTCTTGAGATCACCATCGCCGATTATTTGGGCTTCTCGCGCACGTGCGACTCGGTCGGTCAGGTCTACCCTCGCTCCCTCGACTTCGACGCCGTCTCTACGCTGGTGCATCTAGGGGCTGGACCTTCGTCCTTTGCCCATACCATTAGGTTAATGGCTGGCAACGAGACCGTAACCGAGGGTTTCAAGGAGGGACAAGTAGGCTCCTCTGCGATGCCCCACAAGATGAACGCCCGCTCATGTGAGAGAGTATGCGGACTTCAGGTGATCCTTCGCGGATATCTCACCATGGTCGCGGACTTATCGGGCCAGCAGTGGAACGAGGGAGATGTGTTCTGCTCTGTAGTGCGAAGGGTTGCACTCCCTGACGCATTCTTCGCTCTCGACGGGATGTTCGAAACCTTCTTAACAATCCTCGAAGAGTTCGGAGCCTTTCCAGCGATGCTCGATCGAGAACTTGAACGCTACCTTCCTTTCCTAGCCACCACTCGGATCCTCATGGCAGCGGTGAAAACTGGCTTTGGTAGAGAGGAAGCACACGAGCTCATCAAGGAGCACGCCGTGGCTGTAGCTCTCAATATGAGAGAACACGGAGGCGAACAGGACCTCGTGCAACGCTTAGCGAAGGATCCGCGTTTCCCTCTCGATGTCAAAGCCTTAGAGGAGGCTCTAGCTGACCGTCATGCCTTCATAGGAGCGTCGCAATCGCAAACAGCTCGGGTGATAGCGCGGGTGAATGAGCTCGTTGCGCGATACCCGGATTCGCGGCAATACCAACCAGCAGAAATCCTATAGGCCGCACACTAGCTGCAGGGAGGTGCCCCTAGAAATAAAATAGGGTGTACCTCCTATGCTTTTTATATCTATTGACCATCTAGTTTCACCGGTGCGGTTACAGAATTATGTAGCTGGCTGAATCAAGCATTTGGGATCTTTACGATGCCAGGCCTCGCGCTACTATTGCGGTGTTGCACTAGGCCTATGGTGAGATTTTAAGAATGACACATCCCCGGTTTTAATGGATACGAGGCCATTGGCGGGATCGCTTAGGATACCAAGGGATAGCTTGAGTATAAGATAATCTGAATCTTTCCAGGTTAACTAGCAGCGGCGCTCGAAAGGGTCTAAACTCAATCTACATGCGCCCTGAACTTTCTCAGTATAAGCACCTTTCCGCAGGTAAAGTACGTGAAATCTACGAGATCGATGAGGCGACCTTATTGCTTGTCGCCTCTGATCGTATCTCCGCTTATGACCACGTCTTGGACTCGGAGATCCCTGATAAGGGCCGGGTGCTCACAGCGATGAGCATGTACTTCTTCGACAATATTGACTTCCCCAATCACGTGGTGGGAGCTATCGATGATGAGAGAATCCCTGAAGATGTTCTGGGTCGGGCTATGATATGTCGCAAACTTGAGATGCTTCCCTTTGAATGTATTGTGCGCGGGTATCTCACCGGCTCGGGCTTAAGCGAATATAAGAATGCCGGTTCGATATGTGACGTTGAATTGCCTGCAGGGCTTGTCGAGGCCTCCCACCTGCCGGAACCCATCTTCACCCCAGCGACGAAGGCGGAAAAGGGCGACCACGACGAAAATGTGTCCTTCGATCGCGTGGTAGCTCGTTTGGGCATTGAGCGCGCCACAGAACTGCGCGACGCCTCAATATCGATCTATCAACGTGCCGCGGAATTAGCCTTGGAAAAGGGACTTATTCTCGCCGATACTAAATTTGAATTCGGTCTCGATGCCGATGGCAACGTAGTGCTGGCCGACGAAGTACTCACCCCTGATTCTTCTCGCTATTGGCCAGCCAGCACCTACCAAGAGGGTCAAGCGCAGCCTAGTTTTGATAAGCAATTTGTGCGCAATTGGCTCACCGGGCCTAAATCGGGGTGGTCCACCGACTCCAACCAGGCTCCGCCATCCTTGCCCGGCTCGGTTATAGAGGCAACGCGGGAACGCTACGTCGAGGCCTTTGAGCGGATTACGGGCCGGAAGTTTAGCGAGTGGTTGGGCGAGAGCGCCTGATAAATTCATCTCCAGCTCTCAGGGCAGTACTATGTGGGCTATGAATGCCCCTGTTGCTAAGAAAAAACCCATAGTCCGCACTGTTCATGGAATCGATTTTGTTGATAACTATGAATGGCTGCGGGCAAAAGAAGATCCTGAGACCATTAGCTATCTCGAGGCTGAAAACGCTTATACTGCACAGCACACCGAGCATCTGACTCCCTTGAGCGAAGCTATCTTTTCCGAGCTCAAGGCGCGAGTGAAAGAAACCGATATGTCGGTGCCCCAGCGCATGGGTGAACATTGGTATTATTCGCGCACCGAAGAAGGAAAAAGTTACGGCATTTCCTGCCGAGTCCGCGTAACCCCCGGTGCCGACACCTGGACGCCACCCGTGATTCCAGATACCGGAGAGGTGCCAGGCGAGGAAGTCTTGCTGGACCTGAATGAGCTCGCAGACGGACAGGAGTTTTTTGCGCTCGGTGCCACCAGCATCACCAAGAGTGGCCGCTACCTTGCATACTCCACCGACACCCAGGGAGACGAGCGCTTTACGCTGCGCATTAAAGATTTAAAAACTGGGACGCTGCTCGAGGATACTCTGAGTGACATTCACTATGGCGCTACCTGGATTGGCGAGGAGTATATCTTCTATACCCGCGTGGATGAGGCGTGGCGTGCAGATTCCATCTGGCGCCACAAGATCGGAAGCCCTGTAGACGAAGACGTTCGCGTATTTTACGAGGATGACGAACGTTTTAGTGTCGGTATTGGCTCAGTGCGCAGCGAAAAATATCTCATTATCGGAGTGAGCTCGCGTACTAGCTCTGAGACCTGGTACCTCGATACCAACGAACCCGAGGGGGAATTTGTATGCATTCGACCCCGCGAAGCCGATATCGAATACGAAGTTGACCACGCCGTCGTAGCTGGTGACGATATGTGGGTGGTCACGCACAATGCTTTCGGCCCCAATTTCTCCCTAGCGTATAGTCCAGTCGGCCAACCCCTAGACTTCGGCACAGCCAGGGAATTGATCGCTCATAATGATAGCGCTCGCATCGATGGGGTGGATTGCTACCGCGATTTCCTCTTTGTGGGCTACCGCTCAGGTGGTATAGGACGCGCCGGGGTTATGGAGATCAGTGACACTAGTTTTGGTGAACTTCGAGAGCTCACCTTTGATGAAGAACTCTACTCCGTCGGCATCGGAGGTAATCCTCAATGGGAGGCTCCCGTCGTGCGGGTGAGCTATACCTCCTTTACCACCCCTTCTAGGCTTTTCGACTACCACGTAGCAAGTAGAAACTTCACTCTCTTGAAAGAACAGGAGATCGAGGGCGGCTATGATCGCAGCAACTATATTTCCAAGCGGATGTGGGTCGAAGCTGCAGATGGAGTTGCCATTCCCGTTTCCATTGTCCACCGTGCCGATATGGATATCAGCCGCCCAAACCCCACCTTGCTTTACGGATACGGCTCGTATGAGGCGAGCATGGAGCCCGGCTTTAGCGTGCTCCGCCTATCACTGCTCGATCGAGGCATGATTTTCGCGGTCGCCCATATCCGTGGCGGTGGTGAAATGGGTCGCGAGTGGTATAACACCGGCAAAATCCTGCACAAGATGAATACTTTTACGGACTTCATTGCGGTAGCCGATGCCCTCATTGAACAGGGTATTACTCAGCCAGAGATGCTGGTAGCTAATGGTGGTTCCGCTGGCGGCCTTCTCATGGGCGCTGTGGCAAATATGGCTCCCGATCGCTTTTGCGCCATAGAGGCCGATGTGCCATTTGTTGATCCCCTGACCTCCATGTTGAAGCCGGAGCTACCGTTAACGGTGGGAGAGTGGGAAGAGTGGGGTAATCCCTTGGAGAGCCAAGAAGTCTATGAATATATGGCTTCCTATGCGCCATATGAGAATATTGCGCCCCAAAAATACCCCAATATTCTAGCTACCACCTCACTTAACGACACCCGAGTGTTTTACGTGGAGCCTGCGAAATGGATCGCCCGGCTGCGCGAGACCGCGACCGGTGGCACCTTCTTGTTGAAAACTGAGATGGTGGCCGGCCACGGAGGCGTCTCCGGCCGCTATGAATCATGGCGGCAATCCGCCTTCGAATACGCTTGGCTTATTAATCAGGCCACCGGCCTCGAAAAATAGTTGAACGTACCCGTACTCATTAAGAGTGCGGGTACTTTTTTGCTCAATCGTCGGTACTGACCGTTCCTTTAGAAGGTTCTGATCAAGGGCGCGAAAAAGGGCTTTGGCACCATATGGGGAGTTAATGACGAGGCTGATATTCTCCATACTGATGCTGGCAACGAGGTGGCCCACCACGAGGTGAGCGTAATTGTGGGTAGAGGCCCAGTTTGTAGGTCTTATCTGGGTATAGGAAGTGCGTTATCCCACGCTGCCTATAATGCCCAGATCTTCCAGAATCCGCATATTTTTCAAGCTGGTCATAAAAATGACAGAAACTGGGTTTGATTGTGGTTGGGTTGTGGTTGGCTAGAAGTTTGTTAATAGCTCATTCGCGGTGGGGTGAACAGGTATCCGTTTTACCCTCGCTGCGGTAGCCAACTCATCTCCCAAGATCGCAACTGGAAGAGTTTTCTTCGTTCGCTTGTGACATGGTGAATAGGGGGCGTGAGGATCTTTGGGAAAAATGGCTCATACTTCCAGCGCACAGGGTAAAGTTTCACCCGTGGTGTGCGCTCTGGCACACCTTGGAAAATAGTACTGAACGGCGATAGCCAAGGAGCGTGCAAGGTGGCCCGTGTAGTAGTAAATGTTATGCCCAAAGCGGAGATTCTCGATCCCCAGGGCCAAGCCGTTGTTCGAGCGCTAGGACGCCTGAACATAAAGGGAATCACAGATGTGCGACAAGGCAAGCGCTTCGAAATAGAGGTAGACGAGAATATTAGTACTGAAGAGCTTGAGCATATGGCCGAAACCTTGCTGACCAATACTGTGATCGAAGAATTCGATATCGTTTTCGAAGCAGCCACGGGAGCAGCCCAATAATGAGCGCGAAGATCGGAGTTATTACTTTTCCTGGCACACTCGACGATGTCGATGCAGCACGCGCGGTGAGATATGCCGGCGCAGAAGCCATAAGCCTCTGGCACGCAGACCACGATCTCAAGGGAGTCGATGCGGTGGTTGTGCCTGGAGGCTTTTCTTATGGAGACTACCTGCGTAGTGGAGCGATCTCGGCATTGGCGCCTGTGATGCAATCAGTCATCGAACAGGCTGCTAAGGGCATGCCTGTGCTGGGAATTTGCAATGGATTCCAAATCCTCACCGAGGCTCACCTCCTCCCTGGCGCACTGACGAGAAACCAAGGATTGCATTTCCATTGCGTTGATACCTACCTCGAGGTCGTGCGTGCAGATACTGCGTGGACGAATACACTCTCCGAAGGCTCCCGCATCCTCGTCCCTGCTAAGCACGGCGAAGGTCGCTTCCAAGCGTCACAGGACACTGTAGACATGCTCGAAGGAGAGGGCCGAGTTGTCTTCCGCTATACCGATAACTTCAACGGCTCCATCAATGCCATTGCCGGTATTACGAGTGCCAATGGGCGCGTGGTGGGGTTGATGCCTCACCCAGAGCACGCCATCGAAACGTTAACAGGCCCCTCGGTCGACGGATTGGAATTATTCCTCTCCGCTGTTGGATCCATCGGTGCTTAAGAATATTGAGGAGAATTTCATGACTACTTTTAACGACACCGTGGACCATGCCCTTTCCACCCCAGATCTCGAGCAGCCCTACGCCTCGCTGGGTCTCAAAGATGATGAGTACGCCCGAATCAAAGAGATTCTGGGGCGGCGCCCCACCGATGCCGAATTAGCAATGTATTCGGTGATGTGGTCGGAGCACTGCTCGTATAAATCATCAAAGGTGCACCTGCGCTACTTCGGGGAAACCACCACGAAGCAAATGAGCGAGAAGATTCTCGCCGGCATCGGGGAGAACGCCGGTGTGGTTGATATCGGTGATGGTAACGCCGTGACTTTCCGCGTCGAATCCCATAATCACCCCTCCTATGTGGAGCCGCATCAGGGTGCAGCGACGGGGGTTGGAGGTATCGTCCGCGATATTATGGCCATGGGAGCGCGCCCCATTGCAGTGATGGATCAGCTTCGCTTCGGCCCCGCCGATGCCCCTGATACCTCGCGGGTGCTACCAGGTGTGGTGGACGGTATTTCCCATTATGGCAACTGTTTGGGTTTACCCAATATTGGTGGAGAAACCGTCTTCGATGAATCCTATGCTGGCAATCCTTTAGTCAATGCCCTGTGCGTGGGTACTCTCAAGGTAGATGAATTAAAACTTGCCTTCGCCTCGGGCTTAGGCAATAAAGTCATGCTCTTCGGCTCGCGCACCGGGCTCGACGGCATTGGAGGTGTCTCAGTTTTAGCCTCCGATACCTTTGAGGAGGGGGCTGAGCGGAAATTGCCGGCCGTTCAGGTGGGGGACCCCTTCGCAGAGAAGGTGCTGATCGAATGCTGCCTCGACCTATACCGGGCAGGTGTGGTTGTGGGCATCCAGGATCTTGGCGGTGCGGGGTTGTCCTGCGCGACCTCAGAGCTAGCGGCCGCCGGAGATGGTGGAATGGAGATCAACCTCGATGCAGTGCCGCTACGGGCGGCCAATATGCTTGCCGCCGAGATTCTGTGCTCGGAGTCTCAGGAGCGTATGTGTGCCGTGGTGCGTCCCGAGGATGTGGAGCGCTTCCGCGAGATCTGTGCTCACTGGGATGTCACCTGTGCCGAGATCGGTGAGGTGACAGATGGCGAACACCTCATCATCCGTCATCGCGGCGAGGTGGTGGTGGACGCACCAGCTCATACGATCGCCCACGAAGGCCCGGTCTATGAGCGGCCCTTCTCCCGCCCCGCCGACCAGGACGATATCCAGCGCTTCACCGGGGTGAAAAAGCCGAGCGAGGCTGCCGAGATGCGCCAGGTTTTGCTGGATATGATCGCCTCGCCGGCTTTGTGTTCGAGAGCTTTTATTACTGAACAGTATGATCGCTATGTGCGCGGCAATACCGTGCAGGCCCAGCACGCCAATGCTGGAGTGTTGCGTATTGACGAAGCAACAAAGCGCGGTGTGGCTATCTCTACTGACGCCTCTGGGCGTTATACCAAGCTTGACCCGAATACAGGTGCTCGCCTTGCTCTCGCTGAAGCGTATCGCAACGTCGCAGTTACTGGTGCTCGACCGGTAGCAGTCACAAACTGCCTAAATTTCGGTTCACCCGAGGATCCCGAAGTTATGTGGCAATTCCGAGAGGCAGTGCATGGCCTAGCCGATGGTGCTCAGGAGCTGGGAATTCCCGTTTCCGGTGGCAACGTGTCCTTCTATAACCAAACCGGCTCGGAAGCCATCCTGCCTACCCCCGTCGTGGGTGTTTTAGGAGTGATTGACAATGTCGAGCACTCTATCCCCAATCGTTTAGGCCCTACTGATCAGGTGGAAGAGATCTATCTGTTGGGGGAAACATTCGATGAATTCGGTGGCTCGATATGGCAGCAGCTTTCAGGTGCGGGCCTTAATGGACTTCCCCCTCATATTGATCTGCGAAATGAGGAAAAATTGGTAGAGTTCTTCGCCGATACTTCCCTTGTTACTGCCGCGCATGATCTTTCGGAAGGCGGATTGGGCACCAGCCTCGCCGAACTAGCCATTCACTCCCCAAAGTGTCTTAATATTGATTTAAGTGCTGTGGAGTTGGATCTATTCACGGCGCTATTCTCGGAATCGGCGTCGCGCGTAGTGGTCGCTACCTCGCGGGGTGAGGACGTGGAACAGCGGGCGAGTGAATTAGGCATTCCTTGCGTGAAGATTGGTCATACTTGCGGGTGCGGTTCTCTTAATATTCGCCAGCATGATGTGGAATTCTCCATCCCTGTTGCTGAGCTTAAAGAGGCGTGGTCTGACACACTGCCACGGCTTTTCGGCCACGCAGTTGGGGCTAACTCGGTTGTAGCCTAATTAAAGATAAGGCACCGGTTTTTTCTGCCGGTGCCTTGTTTTTATGCCGTGGTGGCGGCTTTAATCGAAGGAGGTAGTTTAAAAGAAGAAAGCAGGACTCATGTCGGCCGATAATCTGGTGCCCATCACTACATGGCGATTAGACCGCGGGGATCGTCCCGCCGCGCGTGGCCTCTATCATTTTTATGCCGCGTATGCCTTCAGTATTGCTGTTACCGTTCTCACCACTTATACATGGATCAACCACCCATGGCCGATTGGCCTAGCCGTCACAATTTATTCGGTTGGGGTCGTCGCTTTATTCGGAATTTCGGCCGCATACCATCGAGGTCCGTGGCGCAGCGCTCGGGCGGTGAGTTACTGGCAGACCGCCGATCATGCAACGATCGCCTTATTTATCGCCGCGACCTATACCCCCGTTGTCGTCATTACGCTGCCCGGGCACTGGATGCTTTATGGAATTTGGGCAGCGGCGCTCATCAGTGTGCTGCTGACTTTTATTCCGCACTACAAGGTATTCGACGTGGTAGTGTATCTCGGACTAGGCTGGGCGGCTGTCCCAATCATTCCGGCGATTTTAGATTTTGCCGGCCCCACGGTCATATGGCTCCTCGCCGCAGGGGGAGTGGTATATACCTTAGGTGCGCTCTTCTATGCGCTTAAGTGGCCCGGTAGGAAGGCAAAACTTTTCGGCTATCACGAGCATTTTCATCTTGCAACCGTAATCGCCGCTACCTTGCACCTGATTGCCGTGTGGATCTTGGTGGCCTAGAGATGGCAAGAAAACTCCCACCTCCTCGTGAGGCCGTCATGGCTATTTACTCGTGGATTATCGAAGCCACTGACCAACAGCCGCCACGAGCCGCGCTAGCAGCAGCCTGCCGTGCCACACTGTATACGCTTGAGACCATCGCCCCCGGGGCATCGGTGGAAGTGAGGGTGCCGCCCTTTGCTGCTATCCAGTGCATCCCAGGCCCTGCCCATACCCGTGGCACACCACCAAATATTGTAGAAATGGACCCCAAGACGTGGTTAAGATTGGCGTGCGGTTTAGAAGAATTCGCAGATAATCCGAGGATTTCCGCCTCAGGCACACGGGCACAAGAAATCAGTGGGTACCTACCCATTGTGAAAGTTTCTGCTAGGTGACCGTGCAAGGCGTCTGCATCGGCTACCATTGTCTAAGTGGCAGATAAAAAGACGCCTATGAGCGCTTATGATGATTTATCAGAATCCGCACCTCGCGAAGAGTGTGGGGTATTCGGAGTCTGGGCCCCAGGCGAAGAAGTATCAAAACTCACGTATTTCGGGCTTTTTGCCCTACAACATCGCGGCCAAGAAGCCGCGGGCATTGCGGTCGGCGATGGCCAACAAGTAGTAGTATTCAAAGATCTCGGACTCGTCTCGCAGATTTTCGATGAACAAACCTTAGAGTCCCTCCACGGTGATGTGGCCATCGGGCATACCCGTTATTCCACCGCAGGCGGGGTGACGTGGGCAAATTCTCAGCCCATGTTTCGGGTTGCCCCCGATGGCACCGATATCGCACTGGCGCACAACGGCAATATCGTCAACTACCTAGACCTGCTCGATCAAGCCCACGCGATGAGGTTGGTTGATAAGGCGACGCAACCCTCCGACTCCGATGTCATCACGGGTTTATTAGCGCATAGTATTTCCCAGCGCACCAGCCTTCTGGAATCTGCACGCACCCTTTTGCCTAGGCTCAAGGGTGCTTTTTGTTTAACCTTCACCGATGGCACAACGCTCTATGCCGCCCGCGATCCGCAGGGGGTTAGGCCGCTGTGTTTAGGGCGGTTGGATGCCGGTTGGGTCGTGGCCTCTGAAACGTGTGCGCTCGATATCGTGGGTGCGTCGTTTGTTCGCGATATCGAGCCCGGAGAACTGCTAGCCATTGACGCCAGTGGAATTCACTCCGAGCGCTTTGCCCAGGGGGAGAGAAAGTCCTGTGTCTTTGAGTACGTGTATCTAGCTCGCCCTGACTCAGTGATCAATGGCCGCTCCGTGAATGCCGCACGCCTTGAGATCGGGCGAAGACTGGCTAAAGAATGGCCCGCTGATGGGGATCTAGTGATTCCTGTTCCAGAATCGGGGGTACCAGCTGCCGTGGGTTATGCCCAAGCCTCTGGCATCCCCTTTGGTCAGGGCCTCGTTAAAAACGCCTATGTGGGCCGAACGTTCATTCAGCCCTCCCAAACTCTGCGCCAGCTAGGAATTCGACTCAAATTGAACCCTCTCCGTGAGGTTCTCGAAGGCAAGCGACTAATCGTGGTGGATGATTCAATCGTGCGCGGGAATACCCAGCGTGCCCTCATTCGCATGCTCCGCGAGGCAGGCGCGAGCGAGGTGCATGTGCGTATCGCGTCACCGCCGGTGAAATGGCCTTGTTTCTATGGCATTGACTTCGCGAGCCCCGGGGAATTAATCGCCAATGTGGTATCCGGTGTCGACGAAATGGTCACTAGCGTCTGTCAGGCTATAGGGGCAGATTCTCTGGGTTTTGTTTCCCAGGAGGGGATGGTGGCGGCGACGCATCAGCCGTCGCAGGATCTATGTATAGCCTGTTTCGATGGGAACTATTCTTTGGGTTTGCCCAAGGGAAATATTAATGCTGAATTAGTATCTGCCATTAAACGGGGTTCGTGTGGTGGCACCGAAGATAGAGGAGAATAATGAGCGACGATAATATGTCCTACGCAGCAGCGGGAGTCAGCATCGAGGCAGGAGATCAAGCCGTTGAGCTTTTCGCCCCGCTGGCCAAGCGGGCCACGCGCCCCGAAGTGCGCGGCGGCCTTGGCGGTTTTGCGGGGCTTTTTGCCTTAGGAAAATATGAGGAGCCTATCTTAGCGGCCGGCTCAGATGGAGTAGGAACCAAGGTAGCTATTGCTCAAGCTCTCGATATCCACAATACGATCGGTATTGATCTTGTGGCTATGTGCGTCGATGACCTCGTCGTCTGTGGAGCAGAGCCGCTCTTTTTACAAGACTATATCGCCGTTGGCCAAGTAGTGCCGGAGCATGTAGCCCAAATTGTTGAGGGGATCGCGGAGGGCTGCGTGCAGGCTGGTTGTGCTCTTCTAGGTGGTGAAACCGCCGAGCATCCCGGGTTGATGGAACCTGGGGAATATGATGTCTCGGCGACCGCAGTTGGGGTCGTTGAAGCCCGCGATCTGTTGGGGCCAGATCGCGTGCGCGCCGGCGATCAGGTGATAGCAATGGCAGCCTCGGGGCTGCATTCCAATGGCTACTCGCTCGCGCGTCACGTCTTGCTCGATAAAGCCGGGCTACCGCTTGACGGTTTCGTTGAGGAACTCGATCGCACCTTAGGCGAGGAGCTATTAGAGCCCACCCGTATTTATGCCAAAGACTGCCTCGCGCTTATTGACGAATGTGAGATCCGCACCTTCTGCCATGTCACTGGAGGGGGCCTCGCAGCGAACCTCGAGAGGGTCATCCCGCACGGCCTCGTCGCTGAATTAAGTCGCGCCACCTGGACTCCTGGCCCCATCTTCCGCCTCATCCAACGAGTGGGTAAGGTGTCGGTCGCTGAGATGGAGAAAACCTTCAATATGGGCGTAGGAATGGTGGCCGTGGTGGCGCCAGAAGATCTTGACCGCGCTCTCGCAATTCTCGCAGCCCGTCACATTGATGCATGGGTGCTCGGACAGATCCGTCCTGCCGATGATGATCGCTACGTTATCTTAAGTGGCGAGCACTAAAAAACCCTCAGCGCTCCCTTTCTAGCATAAAGGGAGCGCTGAGGGTTTTTAGTCTATCTCTCGGTCCACTCGGGATCATCAGGATAATCGGAGTAGTCCCCGTTATTTCTGCGCTCTTCCCGCTTTCGCGCCAGCTCCCGCTGGAGAGAATCCAGATCCATTTCTGGAGTGCTGTATTTTAACTGACGTGCAACCTTGGTCTGCTTTGCCTTCGCGCGACCGCGACCCATGGCATGACCCCCTTGGTATAAGCGGAGCAAGAATCCCCGGGGTGGGGAGAGCTCCATTGGCTTTAAAAAAACGTGTGTCCTATTCACATAGAATAGCCTTTTTATCGCGCTTTGTCCCGCTAAGCCCACGACCTGCTTAAAAAGGGTTGCGTAAGCGCTCGATTGCGCGCCTGCCCGCCTGGTCGTTATTTTCTGGCGGAATGCTATCTGGATCAACTGACAATGCGCACTCGCCAGCCTTGAGGGGACCATCTAAAGCCGAACGCTTGATCGCAGCTAAAGCAATGGGACCATAGTCGCAATCGTGCACAACAGTACCGATTCGGCCCACCGTGCGCCTGCTGCCTGCAATATCCATACCTGGGGCGGGTAGCTCGGGTGCCGAACCATCGAGGTGAACCATGACAATGACTCGAGGGCTTCGGCCTAGATTCTCCACCCGAGCGACAGTTTCCTGCCCTCGATAGCAGCCTTTGTTGAGGTGAACGGCATATTCAATGAGGTGAGGAGACTCATGGGGAATGGATGTTGCATCGAGGTCCTGGGCGACGTCGGGCATGACGTGGCGCACCCGCCACGCCTCATAGGCCATGAGTCCAACAGGCTGGTAGCCCCGGCCACGCAGCTCCTCGTCGACCACGTCGCGGTAAAGGGCGGAGTCGATAAGCACATCGGTGCGCCCGAATGGTCCTTGGCGGTGCGGATGCGCGCCAGCATAACCGCCGAAGACGGAAAGTACTTTCTTGTCACTCATGGTGACCTCTACCTGAGACCAAAAGATCATGGAGTGTAAATAGTCGTAGAGCTGTTCGGCGAGCGCGGAATCGAGGTAGAAAACACCCCCGTGATAGAGCACATCCATCTGGTTGATAATGCGGCCCTGGGCGGAAAGATCGAGCGCACTAAGGTAGGTATCGGGGGTGGGGTTGAGAAATTCTTGGGATAATAAATTATTGAGAAATTCATTCGCATCAGGCCCCGCAACTTCTACGACCCCGCGCTGCCAGCGATCGACGAAGGCTTGAGATTCCAAATAGCGCTGCTCAGACAGCGGATCTCCGTAATGCCAGGCAACGTGCGCCCAGCTTGGATGGGCATCGGGCAACTCTTGGGCGCCAGGGAGGGAAAGTAGAGGGGAAGAAAGACTCATATAAACCCATGGTAGCGATTAAAGTGACATTCATGGCAACAATTCCCGCTCCATTGATGCTCGCGATCGAACCCTTCGGAGGTTCGATCCGCAACCATAATATCAATCTCCCCTTTATTTACGCCGATGATGCCGCCGTCACCCGCGGCGATGGCATCTTTGAAACAGTGCTGCTGCGTAAAGGAAAACCGCGCAATTTCGATCGGCATTTTAGCCGCTTCACCCGCTCGGCAGAACTCCTTGACTTGCCCCATCCGATTGAAAAAGATTGGCGTCGAGCAACCGAAGAGGCCGCCGAATTATGGGGCACGGAGGTCGAAGGCACTATTACTTGGACCCTCAGCCGGGGGCGCGCGAGCACGGGGATCCCGAGTGCATGGCTGACCGTCAACCCAGTTTCTGAGCAGGTCATTATGCAGCGCGAGCAGGGTGTGGCAGTGCTGACCACTCCGCGAGGTTTTGTGATCACCAATCCTGAGAATGCCCCGTGGCTAGCCGGTGGAGCAAAAACACTCAGTTATGCCGCAACTATGGCGGCGCTACGGTGGGCTAGGGCTCATGGCTACGACGATGTGCTGTATACAGATGGGGATATCGTGCTGGAGGGTGCCACGAGCAATCTAATAACAGTGCGCGGAAATAAGATTCGCACCCCAAGCTCTAACCCCAATGTTCTGCCTGGCACTACCCAACAGGCGCTTTTTGAATACGCGACAGAAAAAGGGTGGCGCTGCGGGGAGCGCGAGATCACCCTCGACGATCTCTATAAGGCTGATAGCGTGTGGCTCATCAGTTCAGTCCGCCGCGGAGCGCGCATTCGCTCGCTCAACGGTGATGAGCTTGCAGCCCCCGACAACGAGGCCGAGGTGCGCAAACTCATCGAGAAAGCCACGCGGCGTTAGCCGATGACGCGGGCTAGTTCCGCGGACATACGAGGGGTGAGCTCACCATTGACATGGCGCTCATCTACCCAACCCAGATTGTTATTGGGCATAAGTCCATAGAGGCGTTTTCCAGGCCCCATTTTTCCCGGCCCCGTGGCGGTTACCATCGTGGAAGCGGATTCGATCTGCCAGGCTCGCTCATTGAGGGGCTCACCATAGAATATCTCCACGGCGCCGAGACTATGAGTGAGAATTACTTCAATTTCGTCTTGAAGATTAATGCGCCAAAATCCAGATTCACGAGCGAAAATCCCCAAAGATTCGCCCATGTCATCGGTTTTCCAGATCTTAGATTCAACCCCGAGATAATTCTCGCCATCATGGGAGAAGACGAGCTGCTGGCCGAATTCAAAATGAGTTCCAGTCTCGTCGATACCCTTCCCAGTGCCACGCCATACCCCGACCAGTGGCAGCAGTGCGAGCAATCCATCGTTAAGGCTGGGGCCTTCGCGGAGGTTGGCGGTGTCGTCTGGGATGGGAAGATCCCCAAGTCCTGGAATATTGCGGTGGGCGCAATCTTTCCACTGCTCGGCGGCGCGATCGACCGCCTCGGATCCAGACAGAGACATAGATGCAGATTGATCTGGGTTATTCATAAGGCATTAGCCTACCAAATCGGGTGCTGAAGACTATTGTGGTGGTCATGAAGGCGCTGATCATTGTCAACCCTAATTCCACGACTCAAAACTCGGAAATATTTCGCCATATTATTCCTAAGTTACTCGCGGTTCCAGGACTCCAGCTTAAGGCGCGTTTCACTCACCACCCAGGACATGCCCGAGATATTTGCTCCGGCCTCACGCGGGAGGATGCCGACGTCGTTATTGGCGTCGGCGGCGACGGGACTGTCAACGAATTAGTCAACGGCCTCTTAGGCCCAGTTGGTAGTCAACGCCCTCCAGAGCAGCTACCAGCTGTCGCAATAATCCCCACTGGTTCTGCCAACGTCTTCGTTCGCGCCCTGGGATTCCCACCAGAATCGATCCAGGCTGCTGAGGTCTTAGCCGAATTACTCGCCCATGATCGCGCGGTAGCCTGTGAAAAACTCAATCTAGGGACCTGGAACGATCAATGGTTTGTAGTCAACGCTGGTTTCGGATTAGACGCTGATGTGATCGAGAAAATGGAGCGAGTGCGCAGGAGCGGATTCGCCGCCACCCCGCTGCGCTATCTACGCGCCGCCTTCCACGTGTGGAATACCACTCGCCGCTATCCTCCGAGTATCAAACTAAAAGCCAGCACCTTGGACGGGGCTATATACAGCGAACGGTTGCCCTTTGTGATGGCGTCCAATACACACCCATGGACTTATCTAGGCCCCCTCCCCGTGGTAACCAATCCGCGTACCTCTTTCGCGCTAGGAATTGGTCTTTTCGGAGCTCGTAGCCTCGATGGAGTAGTCGGTGTCTTTGCTGTGATGAGGATGCTCGGGATCGCGCTCCCAGGGGCAATAAAGCGCTGGATTAACAGCCGTATTTTTGTCACCGACAACGTTGATTCCGTAGATATTCACTGCGATGCCCCGCAAAGTTTTCAAGTTGACGGCGAATTTGCGGGCGAATACGATCACGTACACCTCGGCGTCGTCCCCAGCGCCCTCGATATCTACTCTCCACCGAAGAAAATTCCCGCTAGCCCCGAGTCGGCGGTGCGGTTAGTACTGCGCTTTTTCGATATTCGGGTATAAAGGCCCAACCTTAACGGGTACACCTCGCTGTGTACACTCAAAGACGAGGGAACCCCCAGAGTAGGCGACAGCATCCGCTTGCTGTGGTAAAGGTAACTCCCGGGTATCAAAAGACCATCTAAAGGGCGCGAGAAGCTCCGTATCCACCCGAGGAGGGGCGTCGATAAGGTGATGCGGAATCAGTTGAAAAACTCCATTATCCAAACGAATGTGCGCCAGCACCGCGTAGCGCTGGCCGATCTGCTCAGGCGTGCCACGTAACACCACTTCGGCACTGTCTCCGCCTCTCGGCGAAATATCGTAAGGATGCATGAGCTCCACATCGGGAATACCCAGCGCAGCTCCAATACTCACCGCATCCACGTTGATCCGAGTACGCACTTGCTTGGCCATACTTCCCGCAAGCTCACCCTGATTTAGGCGCTCAACGGTGGTGTTAACCCCAAGAAAATTCTGACTAATGCGCAGCAACCCCCACGGCGGATAATTAATATCATTAAAAGCGATATACATATCGGGGATATCTTCCCTGACATAGTTGCCCACGAAGGGAAAGCCGCCAACATAAACCTCCGTGCCGGCGGGAAGGTGTTCCGCTAGCCGCCGCTCAGTCCGTGCCGCCAACGCTGTGTCACCGGCCCATGCTAAAAGCACAGCTGCTACCACGCTGATGAGGAAAAGATAACGAGCACGCACCTCATCATCATGACAGAATGACACAGAGCGCGCCACACCAATTAAGGTAGGGTCTATGACCCACAACGAAAACCTCGTACACCGTGTCCATACAGAAGCCGATCACTCGGCGCTGAAAGACCTCATTGAAGAAGTCTATGCCCACGATCATATTGCCCCCATCTCAGAGGGGTATATGCGCATTCTTGAGGGTAAAGCGCCCGGTGACTTGGAAGAAATTCGGGTGGACGATCAGCGCGCCGGGCTAGTGATCACCGATGAGGAGGGGGTCGCCGAGTTTTTCGTCGCACCTGTCTTTCGCAACCGAGGTGTGGGGCAACAGATCGCTAGAGGTATACACGAAATGTGGGCTCATGGAGATCTAGCCCCCGCCCAGAAGATCGCAGCGCGACTTAATTTGAACAAAACCAGAGAGCTGCTGGTGATGGAAATCGATGGCGAAAATTTGGCTGGCGCGGTTTCCTTTAAGCTTGAGCACGGACTTCGCTTTGAGCATATGCAGCCCAATGATCCCCACGGTGACTTAGAATTCCTACGCGTTAATAATGAGGCCTTTGACTGGCACCCCGAACAGGGTGGATGGGATCAGACCCGCCTCGATTCCGCGCGATCGGCGGCGTGGTTTCGGTACGAAGACGTATTGCTGCTCAAAAAGGGGAGCGAGCTCATCGGCTTCCACTGGCTCAAGCGCCACGGCAACCTCGATGAGGGTGCTCCGGGAGAAATTTATGTGGTAGGCCTCGCCACCGCTGGGCGCGGGCGTGGCCTCGGTGGGCCACTAGTCGCAGCGGGTCTGCAGCACCTCGTGTCCCAGGGAGCCCAACGAGTGATCCTTTATGTTGAAAGTGATAATGAGCCCGCGGTCCGGCGCTACCGGGAAATGGGCTTTGAGATTATCGAACGTCACGTAGTCTATCGCCAGACCGAGGGGAGGACTAAAGCCTTAACTTAACCGCCAGAGTGCATAATATCTGCGCCCTCGGGTACTGATTCGTCCTCGGGATCATCGAGCCAGCCTTCAGGGAGCACCACCTTCGCCGGTGATCCCTGGCGCCCCCGTGGCCCCTCCGAGTCGAGGGCTCGTGCAGGAGAATCCGCGAAGGGTTTGAGAGCGCTATGCAACTCCGCCAGCGTACTAATGCGCGACAGTTCTGCGCGAGCCTCGCCGCCCACCGGAAAGCCTCGGAAATACCAGCCCATATGTTTGCGCAGGTCACGGCACCCCTTTGCTTCTCCGTCGTGGGCTATGAGTAATTCTGCATGGCGGGTAATGATCTCGGTTACCTCGCCGAGAGTAGGGCTGAGTGGGATGGGCTTATTATTTAAGGCGGCCGATAATTCGGCGAAGAGCCAGGGGCGTCCGAGACAGCCACGTCCCACCACCACGCCGTCACAGCCCGTTTGCTCCATCATGGCCTGCGCGTCATGAGCCTTAAAGATATCACCGTTACCTAAGACAGGAATTTCGGGAAGCGATTCCTTTAGTCTGGCGATCTCATCCCAGTGAGCATGGCCCGAATAGCGTTCCGCTGCTGTGCGAGCATGTAAAGCCACAGCTTGAGCGCCCTCAGAGTAGGCAATGCGTCCTGCGTCGATATGGGTGTGGTGCTCATCATCGATGCCGATCCGGAATTTCACCGTCACGGGAATATCGGTTCCTTCGACTCCTTTAACCGCAGCCGCGACGATATTACCAAAGAGTCGCCGCTTATATGGGAGGGCTGATCCACCACCGCGCCTGGTCACTTTGGGGACCGGACAGCCGAAATTCATATCAATATGGTCGGCGAGGTTTTCATCGGCGATCATTCGTGCCGCACGGTAGGTGTCGTGTGGATCGGTGGTGTACAGCTGCATGGAGCGGGGGCTCTCATCGGGTCCGAAGGTGGTCATATGGAGTGTTTTTTCGTTACGCTCAACGAGTGCGCGTGCGGTGATCATCTCGCATATATACAGCCCAGCTACGGTTCCAGTGCGAGCTAGCTCCTGTTCGCGGCACAGGGTGCGAAAGGCTATATTGGTTACCCCCGCCATGGGTGCGAGGATAACGGGAGAATTGAGCGTAATGGATCCGATTGAGAGAGTCACAGCAGCTATCTTGTCATAAACGCCTCAGGCTTAACCACCGTTGGGGGTCGGGGGCGGGTTTCGCGAATTGCTCTCCATTTAGGGGTAAAGTAGGACGGGTAACTGGCGTCACCTTTATTGAAAAATGTTGCATTTAGCGTGAAGGGGTGCCACCTATTTTATCCCCCATGCTCATGATGGGTATAGGGGTACACAGGAGGATTGTAATGAACGAACGTATTGCTAATGCCAAGTTGGCTAGCAAGGTCATGACAGCTGATGAGGCTGCACAATTCGTGAACCACGGCGACCACGTGGGCATCTCCGGATTCACTGGTGCCGGCTACCCTAAGGCTCTCCCTGGTGCCATTGCCCGTCGCGCGAAGGAAGCCCACGAGCGCGGCGATGAATTCATGATTGATCTCTTCACGGGCGCATCCACCGCCGACGATTGCGACGGTGTTCTGGCCGAGGCCAATGCCCTGCGATTCCGCACCCCTTACCAGTCCGATCCCATCTTGCGCAGCAAGATTAACGACGGCACCATCCTTTATGCAGACTATCATCTCTCCGAGTCGGGAATGTATGTTGAGCAGGGCTTCTTTGGGCCCATGGATGTGGCCATCGTCGAAGCCGTACGCATCACCGAGGAAGGACATATCGTCCCATCCTCGTCGGTGGGTAATAATGTTGAATACCTCGATAATGCTGCCCGCATTATCATTGAGGTGAACTCCTGGCAGTCCCTCGAACTCGAGGGTATGGCCGATATCTACCGCATCAACAAATTGCCGAACCGCCAGCCTATCCCCATTACCGAGGCTGGTCAGCGCGTTGGTACCACCTATATCGATATCGACCTCGATAAGGTGGTCGCGGTTGTAGAGACTAACCACGCAGATCGCAATGCTCCGTTCAAGCCCATCGATGATCAATCGCGTCAGATTGCCGGCCACTTCTTGGACTTCCTCGAAGGCGAGGTAGCGGCTGGTCGACTCAGCTATGACGGCTATATCATGCAGTCGGGTGTGGGTAATGTGCCGAATGCCGTGATGGCAGGCCTGCTCGATTCCAAGTTTGAAAATATTCAGGCCTACACCGAGGTGATCCAGGACGGCATGGTCGATCTTATCGACGCTGGGAAGATGACGATCGCCTCCGCTACTTCCTTCTCGCTGTCGCCAGAGTATGCGCACAAGATGAATGAGCAAGCGTCGAACTACGCGAAGAACCTCATCCTGCGCCCGCAGCAGATTTCCAACCATCCTGAAGTTGTGCGCCGTCTTGGCCTCATCGCCACCAATGGTTTAATCGAAGCCGATATCTACGGCAATGTTAACTCCACCAACGTGGCCGGATCTCGCATCATGAACGGTGTTGGCGGATCCGCAGACTTCACCCGCAATGCCTTTATTTCCTCCTTTATCACCCCATCGGATGCCAAGGGTGGGGCTATTTCGGCAATCGTGCCATTTGTTTCGCACGTGGACCACACCGAGCAAGATGTGAAGGTTCTCATCACCGAATATGGCTACGCTGATCTGAGAGGTCTAGCCCCAACCGAGCGGGCGCGCAAGGTTATTGCCATTGCGCACCCAGATTATCGTCCGCTGCTCGAGGAATACTACGAGCGTGCTCTACGTGTGGCTAAGGAGCGCAAGACCATGCAAACCCCGCATGATCTCAAGACTGCTCTATCCTTCCACGAGCGTTTCATTGAGACCGGCACTATGCGTAAATAATCAACTAGCATCTAGGCCGATAATGCTCCCTCACCAGTTTCATTGGTAGGGAGCATTCCCATGGCTCTAGCAGCTGTTTTTGTAAATTGTGGCAATGCGTTATAATACTGAGGTTGCTAAGGCTAGCTTAGCGCCACGGGCCTTTAGCTCAGCTGGTAGAGCTACGGACTTTTAATCCGCAGGTCCCGGGTTCGAGCCCCGGAGGGCCCACTAAACACCCAGTTGCCGCACGCAACTGGGTGTTTTCTATATATTCTTTAAAGGCTAGAAAACCACCACGGTGCCCGCCTTTAAAGCTGCGTTTACAGATACCCCATTCCTCCCCACCTTGCTGGTGGAGGTCAGCTAGGAGGACCGAGGATTTTAGATTACGAGTGTTGTAGATCACACCGCGCGTGGGAGTGATATCCCTCGTAGTCTTCGTAGCTTTCGAGTGAGCAGCAGCGGTTGCTAATCGCTTTCGCTTATCGTGAACGTAAAAGGAGCTCCTTTTTTTACTCTGCATAGGAGTTGAGATCAGATTTTAGACCCTATGATGATTACCGTGTCTGATCTGACTTGGTAAATCCTTTACCTCGGGAAATACCAGGTTTGATTGGACGGTGCGGGGCAGGCTCTGGAGCGGGTTTCGGGGAGGCTAGGAGACCTTTGAAGAAGTCAAAAATGTTCGGAAGATTGTAGAGAAACGCCATGGCTCCAATGATCGCGAAGATGATTCCAATAATGGAGCCAATTGAGCTGCCATCGTCGGAACTACCAGTTGATGAACCCGTAGGCTCGCTTGGAGCGCTCGTAGCCGGTGCACTAGTCGTTGTTGATGGTTGAGGCTCAGGTGTCGTAGTCGACGTTGATGTTGCAGGCGCCGTGGTAGACGTCGACGGCTGTGGCTCTACCGTGGATGTGGTTGTGCTGGTGGTTGGTGTCGCACTCGTTGTGGACGGCTGTGGCTCTACCGTGGATGTGGTTGTGCTGGTGGTTGGTGTCGCACTGGTTGTCGACGGCTGTGGCTCTACCGTGGATGTGGTTGTGCTGGTGGTTGGTGTCGCACTGGTCGTAGACGTTGGTGTCGAGGTTTCAGCATCGCAGTTACAATCGACCTGCTTGTACGTCACCTTGATGTCTTTACACACCGTAGTTGCGGTGAGAGGTGGCGTAGTGGAGCCGTCAGATTCCTGAATGAACGGTGCGTCTGAGACGAGGTCAGTCGGGGCAAAGATGTAGAATTGGAAAATTTTACCGTCGTCAGGGACAGCGCCGTTGATCAGCTGCACGGGACCCTTGTCGGATGGGTCGGTGAAATTCAAGGTTTGATCAACAGTGGTGCCAGCAATGAGCGTTCGGGTAGCGAAGGGGCTATCGAGATTATCTTGCTTAACGTCGTTAGGAAGGAAGTAATCAACCGTAACCGCGGGAGCCCAGACGTGCTTCTTGCCATCAATATTGGAGTTGCTGACCGGGTACTCGTAGGTATCAGCGCCGCAATTGACATCTACAGATGGGGTAAAACTTCCCTCAGAAACGAACTCCGTGAGAGCTTGATCTTTAGAATTGACAGCTGTGGCTCCATCGGGAAGGTCAACAGTACCGCCGTCGATTGTGATATCGAGACCATCTGGTGCCGAGCCCCCTGGTACGTTGAAGATGACATCGTCCGAGATAGTTAAAGTAGAAGTAGGTTCCGGGCACAAACTTGCGCGGTTTTGTTTTGGGTCTACACCGAGGGAATCGCCGGTAACAACTGATGTACCGGACACGTCGTAGTGGGAACACTGGAACTGAAAATCTTCATGGCGAAGTCCAGATTGAATCGAACTGGTGACCACGCTGTCTTTAATAGTGACGGTGTTCTTCGAGGTATTGATGGAAACCAGGGGAGCATTGCCGAAGAAAGGGAAGGTAAACGACAGCGGATGAGCAACGGCGTCTGGAGTGGTGATCAGATTTGCGACTGAATTTTCGAAGGTCAGATCAGCAGGTCTACCCGGCATGGAAACAGCCGACATATTATATCCACGCGAGGACGTTGATGTCACTGCAGAGTGTCTAAAAACAGTTGGCAACTCCGTATAAAAAGCGAGGGCCTTCCATCTGCCTACCGTTTCTAGCCGGTTGGTCATTTCGAAACTCACGTTTGAGTTATCGAAAAGTACTGTTGCATCGGGGTTATTACGATCCGAGAAAATGGCTGAAACGAATGCGTTGTCGTTACCTGGTTTGATATTCAGAGAGGTATCGCTGACCGTGAATGGCGATTTTAGAAACTGACCGTCGATTCCAGCCTGATTCGATCCGATAGGGCCAATATTAAAAGCACTCCCATCACGCGAATCACCAATGAGTGTGACGCCATCTGTGCTGCCTGGCGCGGTTACTTTAATGCCTGGATTCTTGGTGGCAGTTATATTGACTATTCCGTTGTTTTGGAAGGTCGAACCGCTCACGAAATCGAGACCTGGTTTATTAGCTGCGTTGATTTTTAGTGTAATGCCGTCTTCAACTTCAAAGTTCACGGGTCGGTTCACGGTGAGGCCCTCGCTGAGCGTGAGGTCCTCGGTAAATTTAATAAGGTCATAATCGGGGTTGGCGATGGCTGCTTGAACTTCGGCGGCTGTGTTTTGACCTGTGACTTCGAAAGTCTGTCCAGCCGCTGCGGCAGTTGCAAGATTGGTTGCTACTAAACTAGTGCCAACTAGCAGAGACAGTATTTTCGTTTTGGTTCTCATACCTAATGACCTTAGTCATTGTTGTGTTCCAAAGCGCACTAGCTATGATTATAGGTGACGCTCGTCACATTTATGTGGGGGTGAATGAGGATCCAGTGGGGCCATATGTGGACGTTGAGGGAGCTGACGATTAAGGCCTGATCACGGCTTTATTCCTGATTGTCTTTAAAAAAGGAGCACATGCGCTACAGGGGTGCCCGTGGACGTAGCTATTTGCAAGCTACAACCTACTAATCCTTAGAAATTGCAAAAATACCGCCTGGTGACAACGCGTGCTTCGCCTTCGGTTGAATTGTCGGCGGAAACAGTGGTATTGGGGGCACCTCCTCAAAGTGGTAATCCCGTTTCTAAAAGCTGTGCAATCTGGGGGCAGGATAATAGAACCTCTGATGCGTCCGGTGCTACATATGGAACAGTGCTAAAGCGTTAGAGGGTAAACCGGCAAGCGAACTGCCGGTTACTTCGAGGAAGGGAGTAAAACTTCTCAAACGAGCCGGTACGGTTGCGCAATCTGAGCGCCCTAGTTGTATGAGAGTCTTGGGTAGGAGGCATCATTGCCGGCTGTACCAATTGTGGTTACCGAAGCCGGATGTTTGGGGGGTAGGGTGAATTCCTTGAGGACTAGGTTCGGTCCGCAAAGTCCCCACGACTTCGTACGATTGTCTACCCTTTTAACGAATGCTGAGGTGAGTTCACTGCCCAGATTTGGATCGATTGCGAGAGGGTTAATGGATAATAGATAGGGACAGTCTGATTCCTTGGAAAGGCTGTTTTAGGTGCGAGTTTGCACTGCCGTAACAATATCGTTTAAGCTGTTGGAGCTGGCAACAGCGAATCGGCTTTATGTCGAATCAGTTTCTAGCTATGCTCCCATCGTCTAGGGGCCTAGGACACCGCCCTTTCACGGCGGCGACACGGGTTCGAATCCCGTTGGGAGTACCAGAGCATATTTTATCAACCTAGGATTGCTCTACGGCCCTGTGGCGCAGTTGGTTAGCGCGCCGCCCTGTCACGGCGGAGGTCGCGGGTTCGAGTCCCGTCAGGGTCGCAGGATAAAAAAGAGAACACTCATTGAGTGTTCTCTTTTTTGTGCTCGGTTGCCCTCAGATTGAAGGTCTCATAAGCCCTTGAAGTTCAATGCCAGCGATGGACGAGCCGCTATTGGCATTAAGGAACGTAGAACCTTATTAGCTGGAGCACTGGAATTCCGAAACCATGATCTTGCTTTGGTGCTAGCCTAGGAAGCGCAGGATGGTTAAGGCTGTATTGCTGAAAAAAAGGGTTGTGTAGTGCTGATTTGTTGCTTATCAAAGACCCCTGTAAAGTACTTAGACGTTGCACAGACAGTCTCCACGCTGTTTGGGCAACGTCATATATTTGGCCCTGTGGCGCAGTTGGTTAGCGCGCCGCCCTGTCACGGCGGAGGTCGCGGGTTCGAGTCCCGTCAGGGTCGCTCTCATAGAAATATGAGGAGTGGCGCGGTAGCTCAGTCGGTAGAGCGTCCGCCTGAAAAGTGGAAGGTCACCAGTTCGATCCTGGTCCGTGCCACCATGAGATCCCCGAGTGCAAAAGCGCTCGGGGATCATTTTGGTTAGGATAGGCGTATGACTAATAATACAAACCTCACCGTTGTTCACGACTCTCAGAATTCTTCGTATCACCTCATGGAGGGCACGACGCTCATCGGTCTGGCTGATTACCGGCAGATCGCCGAGCGGAGAAATTTCCACCATACGGAGATTTTCCCTGACTTCCAAGGGCGCGGTCTGTCTCAGGTGCTGATCAAGGGTGCACTGGATGATTCGATCGCCCAAGGTTTCACCATTAGGCCGAGCTGCTCTGCGGTTGCCCATTTTGTTTCCAAGAATCGGGAAACCTACGCTGATCACGTGAATTAGTGACAATGGTCGTTCGGCTACGAGCTGAACGACCACCTTTAAATCACAAAATTGCCGCCTTTAACATAAGTGTCTGGGTCGACGAGTTTTATGCACTCCTCATCGCGACGAGCCCGTGCTACCGCTGGGATTCCCACGGCAATATGCTTAGCTGGCACGTCCTTAGTTACCACCGCGTTGGCGCCAATCGCCGAACCTTCTCCGATCGTGATAGGTCCGAGAACCTTCGCCCCAGCGCCGATCGTGACATTATCTTCGATTGTGGGATGGCGTTTGGTCTGAGTGAGTACCTGCCCTCCGAGAGTTACGCCGTGATAGAGCATGACGCCCTCTCCGATTTCTGTGGTCTCACCGATTACGACACCCATGCCGTGATCGATGAAAAATCGACGGCCGATAGTCGCTCCAGGATGAATCTCGACCCCGGTTGCGAACCGGGTTAGCTGCGCCAAGACGCGAGCAGGACCCTTGATGTCTCGCACCCACAGCCAGTGCGCAATCCGATGCGACCAGATGGCGTGGAGTCCCGAATAAACTAGGGCGTTTTCGATATCGCCTCGGGTTGCAGGATCATGTTCGCGCGCATTGCGAAGATCCTCTCGAACCCGGGATATGAGCGTAATTAGCATAGTAAATAAGAGCCTAGCAGTGCCCGCGATAAGATGATATAAAAAGCCCCACGTGTAGACCGTGGGGCGGGGGCGACGGATCGTTATTAGTCGCGGATATCGTCGTAGAGGACGGTGGAGACATAACGCTCACCGAAGTCGCATATAATAGTCACAATGGTCTTGTCGCGATTTTCCTCGCGCGCGGCTAGTTCGAGGGCGGCTTTCACGTTTGCGCCTGCGGAGATTCCGCCGAGTATTCCTTCCTTAGCACTGAGCTCGCGGGAGGCGGCGATAGCGTCTTCATTGCTGACTGTTAGGACGTCATCGTAGATTTTCTGATTGAGAATCTCCGGGATGAAGTTGGCGCCCAATCCCTGAATTTTGTGGGGGCCGGCTTTACCAGTAGACAGCAGGGGCGAAGCAGCAGGTTCGACCGCGTATATTTGAATGTCTGGCTTATGCTTGCGCAGAGTTTCGCCCGCGCCTGTAACGGTACCGCCAGTACCGACGCCGGCCACAAAAATATCGACGTTGCCATCGGTGTCGCGCCAAATCTCCTCGCCAGTAGTGCGGCGGTGAACCTCAGGGTTGGCGGCGTTGGCGAACTGGCGGGCTAGTATCGTCCCCTCACGTTCCTTAACGATTTCGTTGGCCTTATCTACCGCCCCTTGCATGCCAGCAGCACCAGGAGTGAGGATGATCTCGGCGCCGTAGGCGCGAAGGAGAACGCGGCGTTCGTTAGACATTGTTTCTGGCATTGTGAGCACGACATTATAGCCGCGAGCCGCGCCAACCATGGCGAGTGCTATACCAGTATTACCCGACGTTGCCTCAACGATTGTGCCCCCTGGCTTCAGGGCACCGTCTTTTTCCGCAGCGTCGATAATAGCCTTGCCGATTCGATCCTTAACAGAATGTGCAGGCCCGAAAAATTCGAGCTTGACGAGGACGTTACCTGGCAGATCTTTACCCAATCGGTTTAGTCGTACAAGTGGTGTGTCACCGATGGTGTCGAGAATTGAGTTCAGAATTTTAGCCATTGCGTGCTAGTCCTTAAATTTCGGTTGTACTGTTATCTAAATTTTTAAAAGAACGACGTCTTCATAGGGCTCCACTATAGCAAATCAATAGACCGCTGTGTCTACCGTATACTTTCGATCATCTAGTAAATTAGACAGCTACCAGTGTAGAGATTAATTCATTGAACGCGATTGTCAACGCTGATATTGCTGATTCATGCCAGGAGAAGGTTGTGGCGGTAGTTATTGCATTCGATAAATACGCTTAGTTTAGACAGTTATGAAATCTACTAAGGCATTTATTTTCATTGGGAGAATGTGCAAAGTATCTCAATAATCAGAACTGCTATCGTCAAATAAAAGTAAAAATGTCCGTTTTTTAGGAGAAACTTAAACAAAATCTACCCCCGTTCCCTTCCGACTGTTATCAAGGGAATTGACGCGGCAAAGAGGGCATAGTGAGTTCTGGGCGGGGGTGGGTAAATCTGGATTAAATTCTCAGTTCTCAGCCATTTTGCTCGTGAGTGTCAAGTAATACAGCCGAATATATGACAAAAACTAATGATATTTAGGCTTAAAGAAAACTTAGAAAAAGGCACCCATTAAGGGGCGAATGGACACAGTTAGGCGGCAATCTCTACCCCCATTTTGTGAATTTTCTCCGCGCATCGGAAAATTTCGGACATGCGGGTGCCTTTACCTCACCCCCACCACATTGGTATAATTTCGCTGGACTTCTTTCCAGTCTTCGAAGAAAAGCGGCTCTAACCCGCGCGCTGCGGGGGTGGTTGGATGTCCATATCTATGGCCGATCCCGGCGGTACAGTGAGCGGTTCGTTTTTACCCCCGACCGCTTGGGCGTTCGAGAACGGTTAATAGATCAGCTAAGGAAAAATTCCTTATCTCTCAAGAAAGACCGGAGGTTAGCAGTGGATACCCAGCGACTGAAAGACGATGAAGATGCCGTTCGTTCGGCACTTGCCTCGCTGAAGACTGCAACTGGCATTCCCGTTACAATGTTTGCGGCGCTTACGCCGGACAATCGACTTCAAATCACTCAGTGGGTTGGTCTGCGAACGCCTGCGCTTCAGAATCTCGTCATTGAGCCTGGTGTTGGAGTGGGCGGTCGGGTCTTGACCACAAAGCGTCCGGTTGGAGTTTCGGACTACACGCGTGCGACGGTCATTTCCCACGAGCTTGATGCCCTTATCTACGACGAAGGCCTGCATTCTGTGGTGGCAGTACCAGTCATTGTTAACCGTGAGGTACGCGGCGTGCTCTATGTCGGTGTGCATTCACCGGTGCGACTGGGCGATAAGGTCATCGAAGAGGTGACAATGACAGCTCGCTGCCTCGAGCAAGAATTTGCTATTAATACATCCTCAAGGCGCGCTGAGGGATTGCGTGGAGGCGCTACCAAGGGACGCATGATGAATGGTGCGGAGTGGGAGCAAATCCGTGCGACCCATTCGAAATTACGAATGCTCGCTAACCGCCTAGACGATGAGACTCTACGGGCCGAATTAGAGGAATTATGCGATCAAATGGTTGCTCCCGTGCGAGTGAAGCAAACGACGAAACTGTCTGCGCGTGAAATAGACGTACTCTCGTGCGTGGCCTTAGGGCATACAAACGTTGAGGCCGCTGAGGAAATGGGTATTGGTGCCGAAACGGTCAAGAGCTATCTGCGTTCTGTTATGCGCAAACTCGGTGCACACACCCGCTATGAGGCCGTCAACGCGGCTCGGCGCATCGGTGCTCTACCTTAAAGCAAGACACAATGAAGCCACCCCGAAAAGGATTTGGGGTGGCATTTTTTTGTTATGCGCCTTCGCGCTTGCCGCCAGGGACCCACTTCACGTCGCCGTCGGGATTGGCCAATCGGCACAAGATGAACAGCAAATCTGAGAGCCTATTGAGGTATTTCGCGGGCATGACGGATGTGGTGTCAGGAAAGGCCTCCACCGCCTCCCATGCAGAGCGCTCAGCTCGTCGGCATACAGTTCGTGCGATATGCATAAGTGCTGCCTGCTGAGTTCCTCCCGGCAGAATAAAAGAATCTAAGGGTGCGAGCAATTCGTTGAAGTGATCGCAATCAGCCTCTAAACGGCTGATATAGTCGGGCGTTATTCGCAAAGGCTCGTAGCCTAAATCCTCCTTTATAGGTGTAGCCAGATCGGCGCCAGCGTCGAAAAGCTCATTCTGAATACGTCTGACTATGTCCAGAATCTTCTCGTCGAGGGAGGCGAGCGCCACCACATGACCTAGGTGTGCGTTGAGTTCGTCGCACTCGGCATAGGCCACCAATCGCGGATCATTTTTTGGTACCCGAGAGAAGTCTGACAGACCAGTCGTACCGTCATCGCCGGTGCGGGTATATATTTTTGTCAAGTGAACAGCCATATCTCCACAGTACCCGCAAATTAAGTATGCTTAGGCCTTGTGAGCGATCGATTTTTGGTAAAAGGTGGCGCAACTCTCCGTGGATCAGTGAGTGTCAGCGGTGCGAAGAACAGCGTACTCAAACTTATGGCGGCAGCATTGCTCGCTGAGGGGACCACCGTGCTTAGAAATTGCCCTGAAATCCTCGATGTTCCCCTCATGGGCGAGGTTCTCGAGGGGCTGGGCTGCACCCTCAGTATTGACGGCTCCACGGTGAGTATCACTACTCCCGCTACACTGTCGTCCGAGGCCGACTTCGACGCGGTGCGACATTTTCGCGCGTCAGTATGCGTCCTGGGTCCTCTCACCGCCAGGTGTGGTCGCGCCGTAGTGGCACTACCTGGAGGGGATGCCATTGGATCGCGACCTCTGGATATGCATCAGTCTGGGCTGGAAAAGATGGGCGCACGAACCTTTATCAAACACGGTGCTGTAGTCGCCGAAGCTGGTGGTCTGCACGGAGCCGATATCCGCCTGGATTTCCCCTCCGTGGGTGCGACTGAAAATATCCTGACTGCGGCCGTCTTAGCCAAAGGCACGACGATATTGCATAACGCTGCCCGCGAGCCCGAAATTGTCGACTTATGCCGCATGTTAAGTGAAATGGGTGCGGATATTACCGGAGAAGGTACCTCAACCATCACCATTACTGGGGTCGAGCGGCTGCAGCCTGCTGACCATATCGTTATTGGCGACCGTATAGTGGCAGGAACCTGGGCGTACGCAGCAGCCATGACTCAAGGCGATATCACTGTAGAAGGCATTGATCCCAAAAATCTTCACCTTGCCTTGGAAAAGTTGAAAGGTGCGGGAGCTGTGGTCGAATCCTATGAACACGGCTTTAGAGTGACCATGAACCGCCGACCCAGCGCAGTTGATTATCAGACTCTCCCTTTTCCTGGGTTCCCCACCGACCTTCAGCCCATGGCAATTGGTTTATCTACCGTCGCTGATGGAACGAGCGTCATTACCGAGAATATCTTTGAATCGCGTTTCCGTTTTGTCGACGAATTACTGCGCCTGGGTGCAGATGCCACAGTAGATGGCCACCATGTGGTTCTGCGCGGAGTAAAGCAACTAAGTTCAACGACTGTGTGGTCTTCGGATATCCGTGCTGGCGCTGGCCTTGTCCTAGCTGCGTTGTGTGCCGAGGGAACGACGGAGGTTCGCGACGTGCACCATATTGATCGTGGTTACCCTCAGTTTGTAGAGAACCTCCAAAGGTTGGGAGCTGAAATACAACGCGTAGGTGACTAGCATTTACCCGTTGTGTGCTGGGGATTTGTGTGTTTGGTGTGGGGTGTGTAGTTTTATGTGGGTCGTTGCGGCCAGGGTTGGTCGTGGTGGTGCATGAGCTTGGTGCGATTTGACGCTGTGTGGTGTTAGGTTGTATGGTTTGTGGTTGCTGCGCATGTGGTTTGTGTGTGGTGTGTGTTGTTTGAGAACTCAATAGTGTGCCAATTGTTTTTTTGTTTTTTTGATTGCAGTTGGGTTGTGTTGGTGAATGGTGTGGTGTTTTTGGTGGCCGGTGAGTGTGGCTTGCTTGGTTTTTGACCGAAGATATGAGCTGTTTGTTGGCATGATCGGTTTTGGCTGTGA